>CAYUDA010000183.1:0-3757 GCA_964443425.1 uncultured Acidimicrobiaceae bacterium | reverse complement strand
CGGTGGGGAAGGTCTCGGGGTGGCGGAACCGGACGTGCTGCTCGACCGGCCCGGCAGCGCACAGGTCGGCGAGGGAGGCGATCACCTCACCCCCGCGCCGCACTCCTTCAACGTCGAGATCGTCGCCGTCGTACTGGTCGAGGAGGCGGCGCCGCAGATCGACGGCGGCCTGGTGGACGGCGCCTCCGGTCATCTGCGTCTGGCGGGACGCCGAGGTCGACCCGGCGGAACCGATCTCGGAGGTGTCGTCGGCCACCACGGTGACCTGCTCGATCCCGAGCACGCTGCGAGCGATCTGCTGGCACACGGTGACGAGTCCCTGCCCGACCTCGACGGCGGCGGTGTGCACCTCCGCCCCGGCGGGGGTGAGCACGACCCGGGCCTCGGCGTAGTCGTCGAAGCCCTCGGAGAAGGCGAGGTTCTTGAAGCCGACCGCGTAGCCGATCCCGCGCCGCACCCGGTCAGGCGGGGTGGTGAGGCCGGTCCCGCCGGGGAGGAGGCGTGGGTCGTCGCCGGTGGCCTCGGCCGGCAGCGGGATCTCCTCGACGGCGTCGATCACCTCCCGGGTGGGAAGGGAGCCTTCGATCCGCTGCCCGGTGGTGGGCATGGGGTCTCCCGGCTCCAGGGCGTTGTGGCGCCGCAGCTCGAGGCGATCGATGCCGAGCCGGTCGGCGAGCAGGTCCATCTGGGCCTCGTACCCGAAGCACGCCTGCACCGCCCCGAAGCCGCGCATCGCCCCGCACGGCGGGTTGTTGGTGCGGGTGGCGGCGGCGTCGACGACGACGTTGTCGCACCGGTAGGGCCCGACCGCAAAGTAGGCGGCGTTGGCGAGCACCGCCTCGCTGGTATGGGCATAGGCACCGCCGTCGAGCACCAGTCGTGCCTCCACCTTGACCAGCGTCCCGTCGGGGTCGGCTTCGTGGCGGTACCACATGCGGGCGGCGTGGCGTTTGACGTGGCCGACGAACGACTCGGCCCGGTCGTAGACCATCTTGACGGGGCGGCCGGTGCGAAGAGCGAGCATGCAGAGGTGGATGTGGAGCGAGATGTCCTCCCGCGCCCCGAACGCTCCTCCGATTCCGGCGGGGTGGCAACGCACCTGATCCGGTTCGAGCGCGAGGCAGGGGACAATCTGCTCGTGGTCGACGTGGACCCACTGGCTGGTGGCCCACAGATCGACACCCCCGGACCCGTCGGGAACGGCGAGGCCGGCTTCGGTGCCGAGCGGAGCCTGGTCCTGGGAGGCGGTCTCGTAGTACCCCTCGACGACGATCTCACCACTGGCGGCGGCGTCGCCGCGGCGGATCCGCATGCGATGGAACACGTCGTCGCGGGCGTCGGCCTCCTCAGGATCGATTCGTGGCTCGAGCGGCTCGTAGGTGACGTCGATGGCGGCGACGGCGCGGCGCGCCGTGTCGAGGTCGTCGGCGGCGACCACCGCGATCGGCTCCCCCCAGTAGCGGACCTCCCCGTCGCAGAGTACGGGCTGGTCCCGTTGGAGCTGACCGAAGGTGGGAGCCCCCGGCACGTCGTCCTGGGTGAGCACCGCCCACACCCCGTCGAGGGCGAGCGCCGGGCCGGTGTCGAGGTTGGTGACCCTGGCCCGGGCGTGCGGGCTGCGCAGGGTGGCGCCCCACAGCATGCCCTCGGCCCACAGATCGGAGGCGTAGGCGAAGGCGCCGACGACCTTGGGGATCCCGTCGGGGCGGGCCACCGACTCGCCGACCCCACCACGCACTCGCGTCCTGGTCGGGGCGGTCACGAGCCACCCCCGGTGACGCTCTCGAGAGCCCGCAGGATGGCCCCGTAGCCGGTGCAACGGCAGATGTTGCCCGAGAGTCCCTCCTCGATCTCCTCCCGGGACGGGGTCGGGTTGTGTTCGAGCAGGTGAGCGGCCGCCACCACGAACCCCGGGGTGCAAAACCCGCACTGCACTCCACCGGCTTCCACCATGGCCGCCTGCACCGGATGGAGCCACTCGTCCTCTGCCAGTCCCTCGACGGTCACGACCTCGGCCCCGCCGCAATCGGCGGCCATCACCAGGCACGAGCACACCAACTCGCCGTCGAGCACGACCGAGCACGACCCGCACTCGCCCTGCTCGCAGGCGTTCTTCGATCCCGGCAGCCGCAGCTCGTTGCGGAGCACGTTGAGCAGGCTCTCGGCGCCGTTGACGGTGGCAACGCGCACTTCCCCGTTGACGGTCAGCTCGATCAGCATCGGGCCAGGCACCTCTCCAGGAGTCGGCGTGCGAGCACCCCCGAGGCGTGGCGGCGGTACGCCTCGGTGGAGCGATGGTCGGTGATAGGACGCACTTCCTCGGCAACGAGGCGGGCGAACTCCGCCAGGGTCGCCTCCGAGGGGGAGGCGACGGAGGAAACCAACGCCTCGGCCCGGGTGGCACGGATCGGCGTCGGCGCCACCGAGCCGAGGGCGACATGGACCGTGCCGTCGTCGTAGCGGGCCACGCAGGCAGCCACGGTCGAGATGACCATGGCGTTGCGCTGACCGATCTTGGCGAACTCCTGGTTGGCGGGCACCTCGTCGGGAAGGACCGCCGCCAGGATCACCTCGTCGGGGGCGAGGGCGTTGCGCTTCACCCCGGTGAAGAAGTCGTCCCATCGCAGGCGGCGCACCCCCCGGTCGAGCGACGCCACCTCGATCTCGGCGTCGAGCGCCGCCAGCCAGGGCAGGCCGTCTCCCGCAGGGCTCGAGGTGCCGATGTTGCCGCCGATCGTGCCCGCGGCCCGGATCTGAGGCGACCCGACGGTGCGGGCGAGCTGGGCGAGGGCGCGATGCGGGCTCGATTCGAGACGGGCCCAGGTGACCCCGGCCCCGAGACGGCGCTCGTCCTCGTCCTTCAGGTCCTCGACGCGACGCAGCGAGACGACCGATTCGGGGTGGGCGCGCCCGAAGTTGACCTCCACCATGAGGTCGGTACCGCCCGCCAACAGCTCGGCCCCGGGCGTGGCCGCCCGTGCCTGCAGCGCTTCGTCGAGTGTCCTCGGTCGAACGATCTCCAACGGTTCCCCTTCAGCCTGTACAAAGTGTATGCATCAGCCGATCGCCAGATCACGCGCCGCCGCGTTGTGGCGGGCGACGAGGGCCTCGACGTCGACGGTGACGATTCTGCCGTCGACGACGACGGGCCGGCCGTGCACGTAGTTGGTGTCCACCGTCACCGGGGCGGCGAACAGCACCGCCGCCACCGGATCGTGGAGTGCCCCGGCGTACTCGATCCGGTTGACGTCGATGGCGACGAAGTCGGCGCACTTGCCGGGTTCGAGCGATCCCAGGTCGGGACGTCCCAGCAACTCGGCGCCACCCCGGGTGGCCAGCTCGAGGACGGTGCGGGCGGTGAGCAGGTCGCCGCCCTGCTGGTTGGGGGCGGCGTCGAGGCGGGCGAGCAGCATTGCGAGACGAGCCTCGGCGAGCAGGTGGCTGCCGTCGTTGCTGGCGGAACCGTCGACGCCGATCCCGACCGGCACCCCGGCGTCGAGGAAGCGGCGCAGCGGAGCGATCCCGGAGGCGAGCCGCATGTTGGAGGAGGGGCAGTGGGCGACCCCGGTGCGGCTCGCCGCCATCCGTCCGATCTCGGCATCGTCGATGAACACTCCGTGGGCGAACCAAACGTCGTCGCCCATCCAGCCGAGGTCCTCGGCCAGCTCGACGGGGCGGCGTCCGTGGGTCTCGAGGCAGAAGGCCTCCTCGTCCATGGTCTCGGCGAGGTGGGTGTGGAGCCGCACCCCGAGGTGGC
>CAYUDA010000182.1:0-3786 GCA_964443425.1 uncultured Acidimicrobiaceae bacterium | reverse complement strand
ACCAGGTCGGCGATCTTGCTCATCACCCGGTCGATGCTGACCTGGTAGGGAATCTCGGTGATGAGGATCGCCATCCGGCCTTTGCGTATCTCGACGACGTCGGCGACGGCGCGCATCCGCACCGAGCCCCGGCCGGTGAGGAGGGCGTCCTTGACGCCCCGGTTGCCGAGGATGTAGGCCCCCGTCGGGAAATCGGGGCCCTGCACGAACTCGCAGAGGTCCTCGGCGCTGGCGTCGGGGTGATCGAGGGTGTAGAGCACCGCATCGCACACCTCGCCGAGGTTGTGGGGCGGGATGTTGGTCGCCATGCCGACCGCGATGCCAGTCGACCCGTTCACCAGCAGGTTGGGGAAACGGGAGGGAAGCACCGTGGGCTCCTGGCGTTCCCCCGAGTAGTTGTCGACGAAGTCGACGGTGTCCTCGTCGATGCCCTCGAGGAGGTGGAGAGCCATCGGCGCCATCCGGGTCTCGGTGTAGCGCATCGCCGCCGGCGGGTCGTCGACCGTCCCGAAGTTGCCCTGCGGCTGGACCAGCGGGTAACGGGAGGCGAAGTCCTGACCGAGGCGGACCAGGGCGTCGTAGATGGCGTCGTTGGAGTGGGGGTGGAACCAGCCCATGACGTCGCCGACCACCCGGGCGCACTTCCGGAACGGCGTCCCGGGACGGATGCCGGAGTCGTACATCGAGTAGAGGATGCGGCGGTGGACCGGCTTCAGGCCGTCCCGCACGTCGGGAAGGGCCCGGGCCACGATGACGGACATCGCGTACTCGAGAAACGACTCCTCCATCTCGTCTTCGATGTCGACGGGGCGGACATGGGCGTTGTCTTGGTTCGGCATCGTCGCTCTCGGCTCGTCGTTCAGATATCGAGGAAACGCACGTCTTTGGCGTTCTGCTGGATGAAGAGGCGTCGCGCCCCGACATCGTTGCCCATCAGGGTGGCGAACACCTCCTCGGCGCGGAACTGGTCTTCCAGGTGCACCTGGAGGAGCTGCCGGCTGGAGGGATCCATCGTGGTCGACCAGAGCTGATCGGCGTTCATCTCGCCGAGACCCTTGAAGCGCTGCACGTTGAGCTTGCGGCCGTTCAGCTCCGCCTTCACCTCGTCGAGGTGGGCGTCGTTGTAGACCCATGTCGTCTTGCCACCCGCCCGCACCGAGTAGAGCGGAGGCTGGGCGATGTAGATGTAGCCGGCCTCGATCAGCTCAGGCATGTGACGGAAGAAGAAGGTGAGCAGCAGGGTGCGGATGTGGGCGCCGTCGACGTCGGCGTCGGTGAGGATGACGACGCTCTGGTAGCGGGCCTTGGTGAGGTCCATCTCGTCGCCGATGCCGGTGCCGATCGCGGTGATGAGTGACTGGATCTCGTTGTTCTGCAGCACCCGGGCGAGCCGGTTCTTCTCGACGTTGATGATCTTGCCCCGGATGGGGAGGATGGCCTGGAACTCGGAACGCCGCGCCTGCTTGGCGGACCCGCCCGCCGAATCACCCTCGACGATGAACAACTCGCTCTCGGCCGGGTCCTTGGACGAACAGTCGGCGAGCTTGCCGGGGAGGCCCGACGACTCGAGCAGACTCTTGCGGCGGGTGAGGTCACGGGCCTGGCGGGCCGCCTGACGTGCCTTGGCGGCATTCCCCGCCTTCTCGATAATGCGGCGGGCGTCCCCCGGGTTGCGTTCCAACCACTCGGGGAGGAGCTGATTCATCGCCTTCTCGACGAAGGAGCGGATCTCCGTGTTGCCGAGTTTGGTCTTGGTCTGGCCCTCGAATTGAGGTTGGCGCACCTTCACGGAGATGACCCCGGTGAGCCCCTCCCGGACGTCCTCCCCCACCAGGTTGCCGTCCTTCTCCTTGAGGATGTTGCGGGAACGGGCGAAGTCGTTGATGGCCCTGGTGAGCGCCTTGCGAAAGCCCTCCTCGTGGGTGCCACCCTCATGGGTGTTGATGTTGTTGGCGAAGGTGAGCACCGTCTCGGTGTAGCCGGCGGTCCATTGGAGGGCGACGGCGATCTCCGACTCGTCGGAGGTTTCCTCGAAGGACGCCACCTGCTTGTGGATCGGCTCACGCGAGCTGTTGAGGTGGCGGACGAAGTCGATGAGACCGCCCTTGTACTGGAAGCTCTTCTCCACGGCGGGTCGCTCCCGCTCGTCACGGAACCGGATCTCGACCCCTTTGTTGAGGAACGCCATCTCGCGGAGCCGGCTGGTGACGGTGTCGGCGCCGTAGGAGGTGGACTCGGTGAAGATCTCCGGGTCGGCCCAGAAGGTGACCTCGGTCCCGGTGCGCTTCGCCGGCTTGTCCTTCACCAGCTTGCTGGTCGCCCGCCCGTACTCGAACGCCTGCGTCCAGCGAAAGCCGTCGCGCACCACCGCCACCTCGAGCCGCCGGGAGAGGGCGTTGACCACCGAAACTCCGACCCCGTGCAGCCCGCCGGACACCGTGTAGGCGCCGGTCTCGAACTTGCCGCCGGCATGGAGGGTGGTGAGCACCGTGGTCAGGGCCGGCAGCTTGGTCTTGGCGACCGTGTCGACCGGAATGCCGCGGCCGTTGTCCCACACCCGAACCCCTCCGTCCGCCAGCAGCGAGATGTCGATGCGGGTGCAATACCCGGCCATCGCCTCGTCCACCGCGTTGTCGAGTACCTCCCAGATGAGGTGATGGAGCCCGCTGGGACCGGTCGAGCCGATGTACATGGCGGGGCGGCGGCGCACGGCCTCCAACCCCTCGAGCACGGTGATGTCCTTGGCGTCGTAGGACGCGTTGGACGAGCGATTCGACCTACTCACGGAACTCCTCGAACTTGGCGAATCCGGTTGATCCGACCCTGTCTGACACCGATGTCATTATAGCGAAAACCCCTGATAATCCGGCATTCTTCGTGTTCACAGACGCCCCGAGCCGCCGCCGCGTCTGGCAGTCCTCAGCTGCACCGAAGTGACCACCCCGCCACCGAGGGCTTCGTCGAGGCGGCGCTGCAATGCCGCGACCTCGAAGCGGAGCCGGGACGCGGTCAAGCCGTCGTCCACCTCGACCACGAGCACGCCACGCTCCAACCTGGCGGGTCTGGCCCGTTCCTCCCAATCTGGGCCGGCAACCTCGGCCCAGACCTCGAGAACCCGGAGGATGGCGCCGCTCTTGGTGCGTCCGATGCGGGAGATCACACCGTCGAGCACCTCGTCGACCTGTCGCATCTCGCGGCCTTCCGTTCCGTCGATCATGTCAGCCGGCCACCTTCCACCACCCAGCGCCGTCCTGCCACCGTCACGTCATCATCTCGCGCCGTTGTGACAAAGACCTGACCGCGGGGCAGCAGCTCCATCACCCCCGATACCCGTCCCAGGTCGAGCTCGGAGAAGACGTCGTCGAGCAACAGGATGGGCGGTTGGCCGTGACGCTCCTCCAGCATGCGGTAGGCCGCCAGCCGCAGGCTGAGAGCCACCGAGCGCTGCTCGCCCTGACTCGCCCGCGAACGCACCGCCATGCCGTCGAGCTCGAAGCCCGGCTCGTCGCGGTGGGCTCCCACGGTGGTGGTGCGCTGTTCCATGTCCCGCCGGCGTCGCTCCATCAGCGCCGCCACCAGGGCCGAGACGAGCGAACTCGCGTCGGGGACCGGACCGGTGCCGATCCGCGGAAGATCGACCCATCCCGCCTGGTAGGTGGGCCGCAACACAGCCTCGTCTTCGCCCACGGTGCGGTAGGCACTCTCCAACCTCGGCCCGAGCTGCTCGAGGAGCGCGAGGCGCTGCACGACGACCCGGCCCGCCGCCTCCGCCAACCGGCGGTCCCA
>CAYUDA010000181.1:0-3791 GCA_964443425.1 uncultured Acidimicrobiaceae bacterium | reverse complement strand
TTGCCGTTGAGCAGTACGGTGCGGCGCCCCTCGAGCCTGATCTGCACTTCGACCCGGACCTCCCCGGCAGGACGGGTGAATCCGCCGCGCACGATGGCCTCCTCGGCGGTTTCCCTCACCAGGGCCGCGTCCGGCACCCGGCGGAAGGACCGCAAGGTCGAGAGGTAGGCGATGGCTTCCAGCACGTTGGTCTTCCCGGCTCCATTGGCGCCGACGAGGACGTTGACTCCGGGATCGGGTTGCAGACGGAGTGCTCGATACGACCGGAAATCCCGCAGCTCGAGCCAATCGAGGTGCACGACGGCCGCTAGAGACGAACGGGCATCAACAGGTAGCGGAAGGAGTCGTCCCCGGTCCCGTGCAACAAGCCAGGCTTCAGAGCGTCGCTCGTCTCGAGCACGATCTCGTCGGATCCCACCGCGTTGACCCCGTCGGTGAGGTAGCGGGTGTTGAAGGCAATGACGATGTCCTCCCCCGAGTATTCACCGCCGAGGTGCTCGGTTTCCTCCCCCACCTCCTGGCGTGACACGCTCAGCTCGACGCCGCCTTGATGCAGGCTGAGACGAACCGGGATGTGGTCCTCGGCCACCAGCGATGCCCGGGCCACCGCCTCCAGCAGGCCTTCCCTGCTCACCGTGAGCCGGTTGGGATAGGACTCGGGAAGCAGCTGCCGGTAGTTCGGATAGCTGCTCTCGATGACGCGGACCGTGAGCTGACCCCGCTCCGAAGCGAATACGGCCTCGCGCTCGTCGAACGACATCGTCACCTTGGGCTGGCCGATGGTGCGTGCCAGTTCCCGCAAAGCCCGATACGGAACCAGCGACGTGGGCGGTGCCGCCACCTCGGGCAGGTCGCGCACCGCGAGCCGGTAGGAGTCGGTCGCCACCAGTCGTAACCCTTCCTCGTTCGCCTCGAAGAGGATCCCGGTCAGGGTGGGTCGACCTTCGTCACCCGAGGCCGCCACCCCCACCTGCCCCAGCGCCTTGGCCACCAGGTCGCCGTCCACCTCGATCCCTCCGGTGACGGCGACATCGGTGAGCTGGGGAAAGTCGTCGACACTCATCTCCCGCAGCCGGAAACGAGGGCCATTCCCGGTGATCTCCACCTCGCCGTCCGCGGCCGTCATTGCCACGGCCCCCGGTGGCAGCTTGCGTACCGCCTCAGACGCCAACTTGGCAGGGACGACGGTGCGCCCCTCCTCCAGGACCTCGACCTCCAGGTTGGTTTTGATCGTCACCTCGGTATCGGTCCCGGTCACGACCAGCCTGCCGCCCGACACCTGGCACAGCAGGCCCTGCAGGATGGGCAACGCCGACCGGGTGCCAACCGCACGACCGGCCCGGGCGAGGACATCGGCTAGATCATCTCTCTCGGCTCTGATACGCACAGTCGTTATCCCTCTGCTCTTCTCTTTGATGTAATCCAAACAGTAGTGGCAGTAGTAGGGGGTGTGGATTGGGGAGAAGTCGCGAAGGGCCTGGTGAGAGGGCCGGCGGGGATCCACACGAGCTGGGGACACAATCGTGGTTGTCCCCAGTCGATGTGGGTGGCGGCGTGAGGGTGGGGAAAAGCGGTCACGTTCTCCTCAGGTCCTGGGAGAGCGACGTCACCTGCTGATAGACCATGGCGTCGCTCTGCATGAGGGTCTTGATCTTCTCCACCGCGTGCAACACGGTGGTGTGATCCCGGCCACCGAACTCGGCGCCGATCTTGGGGAGGGAGAGATCGGTGTGTTCTCGACACAGGTACATGGCGATCTGACGGAAACGGGCCAGGGGCTGGCGACGGCTCGGCCCGAGCAACTCGGACCGAGGGAAGCCACCGGCCATGGAAACGCGCTCGATGATGTCGGCGGCGTCGACGGGATGGGTGGCGCCGGCGGGTGTGAGATCGTGGAGGACTTCGCGGGCCATCTCGAGGGAGATCGTCTCGTGGGTGAGGGCGGCGTAGGCGGTGACCCTGGTCAGGGCCCCTTCGAGTTCGCGGATGTTGTCGAGGACGTTCTCGGCGATGAACGAGAGCACGTCGGCCGGGACCGGGAGCGGGGCGAACTCGGCGTTCTTCCGCAGGATGGCGAGCCGGGTCTCGACGTCGGGGGGCTGGATGTCGGTGAGGAGGCCCCACTCGAAGCGGCTCCGCAACCGGTCCTGCAGCGTGTCGAGGTATCTGGGATGGCGGTCGGAGCTGATGACGAGCTGGCGCCCGGCCTCGTAGAGGCTGTTGAAGGTATGGAAGAACTCCTCGAGGATCTGTTCTTTGCCTTCGAAGAACTGGACGTCGTCGAGGAGGAGCAAATCAGTGGTGCGGTAGCGCTCCTTGAAGGCATCCATCCGCTTGCGGCGAATCCCGCTGATGAACTCGTTGAAGAATTGCTCCGAGGAGACGTAGCGCACGATCGAGCGTGGTTCTGTCTCACGCCGAAACCGGCCCACCGCGTGGAGGAGATGTGTCTTGCCGAGCCCTGCTTCGGCATAGAGGAAGAGCGGGTTGTAGTGACTGCCGGGCTGCTCGGCGACGGCCAGGGCGGCGGCGTGGGCGAAGCGGTTGGAGGGGCCGACGACGAAGTTGTCGAACGTGTACTTCGTCGTGACCGGCTGAGCGAGGGCGTCGGCGGCAGTGGCGGCGCGCGCTGCGGGAGCGGCCTCAGGCGTGGTCTCGGGCGCCCGGAGGTCGGTCGTGCTCCCGAGGCCTGGGGACTGCCCCACCTGCAGGACGACCGCGGTGGCGGCACCGAGCACGGCTTCGGCGGCCTCCTGGATGGCGCCGAGGTGTCGATCCCTCACCCAGCGCAGGTGGAAATCAGATGGCGCCTCGAGGACGAGAGCGCCGTTGGATACCCTCGGATGCAGTGGCGCGATCCAGGTCTTCCAGGCGACGGGGCTCAGCCGGTCCTGGAGTTCAGCGTGGAACGCATCCCAGTCGGTGGACGCAGGTTGTGGTTCGACTGATGCCATGTCTCTCAAGTCGATGGGGTCAAATGTGCGTATCCACACACCTATCCACAGTTGTGGAAAAGGACACGCAGACACGGCCGGAGCCGCGAATGCGTCCATTCCTACCGGGGAAGTGGCGGTTGTCCGCCGAGGCGCAGCGAGTATATGAAATCCGAGACCCCGACGGCAAGAGCGCCAAAACGCGCGGTGCCACCCTGATCGACGGGTACCGCGAGACCGGGATTCTCGTTGATTCTCAACGATTTCGGGGATGGGGCGCCGGGTTCCACGGCGTGACCCGGCCTGCCCGAACCGGCCCCGGAGGCCTTATTCTTTCTTTCGCGAATGACGCGGACTTTTCGCGCCATAGTCCCGCACCGGGCAGTTCGACGATGATGACCGGGTCCCGGGAATTGGCTTTGACAATGATCGGACACGTTCCGTAACCTGTCTTCCCGTACCGCAACTTCCGTTCTGGGTTTTCCTTCCATGAAACGCACCTATCAACCAAACGTGCGCCGCCGCAAGCGGAAGCACGGATTCCGTGCTCGTATGCAGACGCGTGCCGGACGTTCCCTCATCAAGCGTCGCCGTGCCAAAGGCCGACGCCGACTCACCGCGTAGGGGACGCCCCTATCGTCCGCTGCGCGGACATGGTGTGTTCACCCGGGTCTACCGGACCGGCCGGCGAGTGCGCCGGGGCAACGTGATCACGGTCACCTCCCCGGAGGGCTCGGGCCTCCCGCAGGTGGGATTCGTGGCGGGGAGACGGGTCGGGAATGCGGTCGAACGGAACCGGGCGAAGCGCCGGTTGCGTGAGGCGATGGCTCGGGTCCCGCTGCAACGGGATGCGAGCTA
>CAYUDA010000180.1:0-3808 GCA_964443425.1 uncultured Acidimicrobiaceae bacterium | reverse complement strand
GCCTTCCCCGCCGCCGACGCCTACATGTCGGCCTGCTTCATCGCCTCGGCCCTCCTGCTGCACAAACAGAACGTCACCGCCGTTCCCCTCGGCATCGCCGCCGGCAGCGCCATGGTGTTCCTGGGAGCGATGGACACCCTCTACAACCTGCAGCACGGCAAGTACCGCAAGATGGACGGCGCCATGGCGGCAGAGACCGTCATCAACCTCGCCAGCTTCACCTTCGGCCCCTACACGATGCTGCGACTGTGGCGGGCTCGCAGCCGCCTCGCCGGGTGACGGCGCCTCAGCCGATCAGCTCCACCGCGGCCGCCACGATGCGATCCACGTTGGGGAGGGCGGCGCGTTCGAGATGGCGGGCGTACGGGATCGTGCCCTCCACCGCCACCCGGCCGAACCGGGTCGCCAGGCCGCTCTCCGCCACCACCGCCGCGATCTCCCCGGAAAGCCCGAACCGGGCGTAGTCCTCGTCCACCACCAGCACCCGCTTGGTCGCCCCGGCGGCGTCCACGATGGTGTGCTCGTCGAGCGGACGCACCGTGCGCAGATCCACCACCGTCGCTTCGATCCCCCGCTGCGCCAGCTCCTCGGCCGCTTCCAGACAGCGGTGCACCCCCACAGCCAGGCTGAACATCGTCACGTGGCGCCCCCGGCGCCGAACCACGGCCCTACCAATCGGCACCACGGGCGGCGGATCGGTCAGCTCGCCGGCGGCGCCGGCGAGCGGGATGTCGAACGTCACCGTGTCGCGGCGCGATCCCGCCATCCACTCCAGCCAGCGGGCCGACAGCAGCTTGTGCTCCAGGAACACCACCGGGCCGTCGTGGGCGAGGGCGCTGCGCATCAGCCCCGCCCCGTCGGCCGGCGTGGAGGGAACGACGACGGTGAGCCCCGGAATGCCGGCCAGCAGACCCCACAACGCCTGCTCGTGCTGGCCCCCGTCGCCGTACCCACCGCCGCAGGTGGCCCGGACCACCATCGGAACCGTCCAGTTCCCCCCGGAGAAGTCTTCGATCTTGGCCGCCTCGTTGAGGAGACCGCTGAGCGCCACCGCCACGAAGTCCACCAGCATGATCTCCACGATGGGGCGGAGACCGGCCATGGCCGCCCCCACCGCGGCACCCAGGAACGCCGACTCGCTGATCGGGGTGCCCCGCACCCGCTGCGGACCGAACCTCACCAGCAGCTCGCGCCGCACCATCGGGACGTCCTCGCCGAAGATGATGATCCGGTCGTCGCGACGCATCGCCTCGGTCACCGCCAGGTCGATCGCCTCGCCGAACCCGTACTCGCTCACGGCGCCACCCCCGCGATCTGCAAGGCGCCACGCACCGCCGCCTCCACCTCACCCCGGGCCGCCGCCTCCAAGGTGGCCAACTCGGACTCGTCGAGATCCTTGGCGGCCTTCCGCAGCGGGTCTCGTCGCGGCCCGAACCGGGTCGCCATCGCCCTCGCCAGGGTGCCGATCACTCGCCTCGCCCCGGCTCCCCGGGCCCGCAACGCCCCGGCGGACCGGTCCATGCTGCCCCGGGCGAGCCGCGGGATCTCACCCCCCGCCTCACGCGGATCCTCGACGAACCGCAGCAGCGGATCGTCCTCGAAATGGCCGCGCGGACGCTGGCAGGTCGCCCACAGGAACCCGGGACCACGACCACGCCGGGCCCGGCTCACCGCCTTGCCGGCCACCGCCCACACCTCGGCCACCGACGACCCGTCGACCCGCCACGCCGGCATCCCGAAGGCGTCGGCCCGCCTCCCCGGTGTCCCCCCGGTCATCTCGTTGGACCGGGTCGAGATCGCCCACCCGTTGTCCTTGCACACGAACAGCACCGGAAGCTTCCACACCACCGCCAGGTTGAGGGCCTCCATCAACATGCCCTGGTTGATCGCCGACTCCCCGAAGAACGCCACCGCCACACTGCCCGGCCGAAGCCGCAACCCGGCGAGGGCGAACCCGCAGGCGAGCGGCCCCGACGAACCCACGATGCCCGACGACGCCACCAGGCGATCCCGATCGAAGAGATGCATGTGGCCACCGCGGCCGTGACCCGATCCCTGCTCGTGCCCCAACATCTCGAGCAGTAGCCCCTTCGGGTCGGTGCCCCGGGCCAGCAACGCCGCGGTCGGTCGATGGTCGAGCGCCACCGCGTCGCCGTCCTCGAGGTGAGCCATCACCCCGGCGATGATCCCCTCCTCCCCGATGCCGAGGTGCATCTCGCCCGAGATCAGCCCCCGCCACCACAGATCACCGACCGCCTCCTCGAAGACCCGCATCCGTGTCATCTCGGAGTAGAGGTCGGCGAGGGGAGTCTTGCCCGGTGCCATCGTCAGCTCACGCCCGGTAGTGCTGCCGGATGATGCGTTCGAAGGCCCAGTAGGGCACGAACCGCTTCAGCATCGCCGCCAGCCGCTCCGACGGCTCACCCACGGTGTAGCGGAGACGAGGGTGACGCCGCCGGGCGATCTTCTCCACCAGGTCCCCCACCATCGCCGGGTCGGACCCGTTCACCTCGTCGTGCTCGATCACCTCGAGCGACCGGTCGAAGCGGTCCCGTTCCGGTGAGGCCTCGATGGCGCCGATGGTGCGGCGCGCCTCGGTGAAGCCGGTGTGGAAGTCGGCCGGTTCGATGAGCACGACCCGGATCCCGTATGGCCGCAGCTCGATCCGCATCGCCTCCATCAGCCCCTCCAAGGCGAACTTGGTGGCCGAGTACAGCCCCTGGAACGGGAGGGAGATGATCCCACCGATCGACCCGATCGTCACGATCGTGCCCTTGCCCCGGTCCCGCATCCCCGGCACCACCGCCCGGCACATGCGGAGCACCCCGAAGACGTTGGTCTCGAACTGACGGTGCGCCTCTTCGAGACTGGTCTCCACCACCGGCCCGGCGATTCCGAACCCGGCGCAGTTGACGAGCAGGTCGATGCGGCCGGTCGCCTCCCGTATCTCCGCCACCGCGGCGTTCACCGACTCGTCGACGTCGACATCGGCCGCCACCATCTCCACCGACGGAGCCGGATCACCGGGATCGGCCGGAAGGTAGGTGCCGAAGACGCGGAACCCGGCCTCCCCCAACCGGCGGGCCGTCGCCCGGCCCAGACCGGACGCGGCCCCGGTCACCAGCGCCACCCGCCTCGATTCCACAGGCCTCCTCTCCACGCCGTGCCTGAGCTTAGGGAATCCCCGATTGCGGTACCTTGTGGGGACCACACACGAGGAGCCTGCCCATGAACACCTCCAACCCGGCACGCACCGCGCTGGCCGGCATCCGCCTCACCCTCGGGATCGGCGGTCTGGTCGCTCCCGGCCTGCTCGCCCGCTCCTTCGGCATCGATCCCGCCGAGAGCCGCGGCCTCACCGCCATGATCCGGGTCTTCGCCGCCCGTGAGCTGATGATGGGCGTCGGCATCCTCGCCACCTCGGGCGCCGAGCGTGACCGCTGGTTGCGATGGGGCGCCTTTGTCGACGCCGGCGACGTCGTCTCCGCCATCCTCGCAGGGAAGCGCCGCGACGCCCCGGCCCGGGCCGTGATCCTCACCGGGGCCGCCGGCTCCACCGCGGTGGCGCTCGGCCTCGCCCAACTCAAGCGTTCCGGTCAGGAGACGACCGGCTGAGCGGAACCCTCATCGCCGGGGTCGGCGGCGTGCTCGCCTGAGGAACCGGGACCCACTTCGGCCGGCTCATCCGATAGGCTGCCGGAGCCCCGACGGGCCGAACATGGACGCGGGGCGCGCCACGTCCGTCCCGGGAGCCAGCCGACAGCGCAGCCATGGTCTTCTCATCGGTCTCCTTCCTGTTCTTCTTCCT
>CAYUDA010000179.1:0-3814 GCA_964443425.1 uncultured Acidimicrobiaceae bacterium | reverse complement strand
CCTCGGCCATCTTGGTGAGGATGTAGTTGGTGGTGCCGTTGACGATGCCGACGACTCGTTCCACCTGCTCGCCCGCCAACGTCTCCGAGAGGGGGCGGATGATGGGGATGCCGCCCCCCACCGCCGCTTCGAACAGCAGCGACACGCCGCTCTTCTCGGCGGCGGCGATCAGCTCCGGGCCTCGGGCGGCGATGAGAGCCTTGTTGGCGGTGATGACCGGCTTGCCGGCCCGCAGGGCGGAAAGGACCAGGTCCCCGGCCGGCACCTGCCCTCCCATCACCTCGACGATGAGCTGCACCTCGGGATCGGCCACGACCGCGGCCGGGTCGGAGGTGAGCAGCTCGGCAGGGAGGTCGAAGGCACGCCGCTTGGCGGGATCACGGACCGCGACCCGGCGCACCTGGAGGTCGAGCCCGGTCTTGGTGGCGATGGCGTCGTGCTCGGTGACGAGGCGACGAATCAGCGTGCCTCCGATGGTGCCCGCTCCGAGGAGCCCGATACCGACGGTGGTGTTCATGAATGGCGACGATAGCCGGGCCGGCAGGCGGGGAGAAGCCGGGGTGATCGCCCCCGGGCCGGAACCACCAGGGCGGGCGCCCGACCGGCTCAGTCGAGGCCCAGATCGCGGGCTTTCAGGTCGTCGTAGGTCTCGCGACGCACCACGAGATGAGCCGACCCGCCGGCGGCGAACACCACCGCGGGGCGGACCACCATGTTGTAGTTGGAGCCCATCGAATGGCCGTAGGCGCCGGTGACCGGGGTGGCGAGCACGTCCCCCACCGCCAGGTCGGTCGGGACCATGGCGTGGTGCACGATGATGTCGCCCGATTCGCAGTGCTTGCCGACGACCCGCACCGGGCGGGGGCGGGCGGCGTCGGTCTCCCGCGGCAGGAACGCCTCGTAGCCGCTGCCGTAGAGCACGGGCCGGGGGTTGTCGCTCATGCCACCGTCGACGGCGACGTAGGTACGGACCCCGGGGATGTCCTTGACCGTGCCGACCCGGTACAGGGTGACGGCCGCCTGGGCGACGATGGCCCGACCCGGCTCGGTGGTGACCCGACTCTCGATCCCGGCGGCGTCGCAGGCTGCGAGCATCTCCTGGGCCCACTCGCCGATGGTGGGCGCCTCCTCCCCCTCGACGTAGGCGACTCCGAGCCCGCCGCCGAGCGACAACTCATCGAGGCCGAGGGGCACCACGAACGGCGCCAGCACCGCCACCGCGTCGGCGAAGAACCCGGCGTCGAAGACCTGGCTCCCGATGTGGGCGTGGATGCCGGCGAGACGGTGCGGCGACGCCTCGAGCCGCTCGACCGCGGCCTGGGCCGCTCCCGAGGCGAGCCCGAACCCGAACTTGGAGTCGGCGATGCCGGTGCGGAGGTACTCGTGGGTGTGGGCCTCCACCCCGGGCGTCACCCGGACCAGCAGCGGCGGCACCTCCAAGCCCTCGGCGGCGAGACGGTCGAGACGATCCAGCTCGTCGAAGGAGTCGACGACGAGACGCCGCACCCCGGCGGCGAGCGCCGCCCTCAGCTCCGCCTCCGACTTGTTGTTGCCGTGCATGACGAGGCGACCCGCCGGAACCCCCGCCGCCAGGGCGAGGTCGAGTTCGCCTCCGGTCGCCACGTCGAGGCACATCCCCTCCTCGTGGGCGAGGCGGGCCATCGCCCCGCACAGGAACGCCTTGGAGGCGTACGAGACGCCTTCGCCGAAGGCGGCGACCGCCTGCCGGCACCGCGCCCTGAGGTGCTCCTCGTCGTAGACGAACAGCGGGGTGCCGTACTCGGCGGCGAGCTCCACGAGGTCGCACCCACCAATGGAGAGCTTCCCGGAGGCGTCCACCGTGGCGTTGGCGGGGAGCAGTGAGCGGGGAAGGGCGGTCACATCCGCTCCGGGATCTCGAGCCCGAGCAGGTCGAGGGCCGCCTCGAGCTGCCGCAGCGTCAGGCCGAGCAACGACAGCCACGACGCCTGGCGTTGCGGGTCCTCCTCCCGCAACACGTGGCATTCCTCGTAGAAGCGGCTGAAGGCGGTGACGATTTCGTAGGCGTACTCGGCGAGGTGGTTGGGGGCACGGAATTCGATGGTGCGGCCCAGGACCTCGGGGAAGCGGGCCAGCTCCAGCATGAGGGCCCGTTCGGCGTCGACGGTGGGGGCGACGACCGGCCCCGGAGCCAGGTCCTGCTCCCCGGCCTTGCGCAGGATCGACTTGATGCGGACCGCCCCGTAGAGCAGGTAGGGGCCGGTCTTGCCCTGGAAGGAGGTGAATCGCTCCACGTCGAAGACGTAGTTGGACTGACGGTGGTTGCGCAGGTCGCCGTACTTGAGGGCCGCCAGGCCGACCATGCGGGCGATCTCGGCCCGCTCCCCCGCCGGGTAGCTCTGGGCGATGTCGGCCTCGGCGAGCCGCTCCTCGGCGGCGGTGGTGACGAGGGAGATGAGGTCCTGGAGGCGGAGCACGCCACCCTCCCGGGTCTTGAAGGGCTTGCCGTCGGGTCCGTTGACCGTCCCGAAGGCGATGTGCTCCAGCCCGACGCCGGCCGGAACGATGCCTGCCTTGCGGGCGCCCCGGAACACCTGCTCGAAGTGGAGGGCCTGTCGGGCGTCGACGACGTAGAGGACGAGTTCGAAGCCCTCCTCCATCCGGTGCTGCAGCGTGGCGAGGTCGGTGGTCGAGTAGAGGTAGGAGTCGTCGGAGCGGGTCAGCAGCAGCGGCGGCAGCTCCTTGCTGTCGTCCGGCTCGGCCACGTCGACGATGAGGGCCCCGTCCGACTCGACCGCGATCCCCCGATCCCGCAGATCCGCCACCATCGGGGCGAGACGGTCGTGCACCGTGCTCTCGCCGTACCAGAGGTCGAACTCGACTCCGAGCGCCTCGAAGTCCTTGCGCTGCTCGGCCACCGAGACGTCGTGGAAGTGGCGCCACAGCGCCGCGTAGCCGGGGCGCCCGTTCTGGAGGTCGAAGGTGGCCTGGCGGGCCCGCTCCGCCTCCTCCGGGTCGGCCTGGCAGCGGGCGACGACGATCGGGTACATCTCGGACAACTCGTCGAGCGTGACCGGAGGCTCCTCCGGGTAGGGCCCGGCGGAGTCGGCGTCGAAGTAGGGCAGGTCGGGTCGGCGCCGCTGCATCTCGATGATGAGCTGGCCGATCGGCATGCCCCAGTCGCCGAGGTGGACATCGCCCCAGGTGTCGTGGCCGGCGAAGCGGAAGAGGCGCTTCAGGCTCTCCCCGATGATCGAGGCCCGGAGGTGGCCGACGTGCATCGACTTGGACATGTTGGGGCCGCCGTAGTCGACGAGGACCCGCCGTGGGGAGGCGGGGGCGGGCACCCCGAGACGTTCGTCGCCGGCGACGCCTGCGATGGAGGCGCCGAGGTGCTCGTCGGTGACGGTGATGTTGATGAACCCGGGGCCGGCGACGGAGAGGTCGGCGAGCTCGGGCGTGTCGCCCAGCGCCGAGATCACCGCCTCGGCGAGGGGGCGAGGCTCCCGTCCCGCCGCCTTGGCGGCGGGGAGCGCCCCGTTGCACTGGAACTGGGCGAGATCGGGCCGCTGCGAGACCACCACCTCACCGTGGCTCGGATCGAGGCCGAGGGAGGCGAAGGCGGCGCCGAAGCGCTCCGAGAGCTGGTTGATGAGGGACATGGTGCGGCGGCCTCGCCGTGTCGTCGGACGGTGATCGGTCAGGATAGGCCGCCATCCCGCAGCGGCCGGCGGCTTGGTACACTCCGGCGCGATCCGCCCCAGTAGCTCAGGGGATAGAGCGCCGGCCTCCGGAGCCGGGTGCGCAGGTTCGAATCCTGTCTGGGGCACGACCA
>CAYUDA010000178.1:0-3836 GCA_964443425.1 uncultured Acidimicrobiaceae bacterium | reverse complement strand
GAGTAGTCGATGCCGACCGCCAGCCCGATCATCGTGATCATGTTGACCACGAAGAAGGACAGCTCGAATGCCTGGCCGACGATGACGGTGAGGCCGAGGGCCACCACGATGGAGGCGACGGCGAGGATGAGCGGGATCCCGGCCGCCACCAGGGCGCCGAACACGAGGGCGAGGATCACCAGGGCGAGGGAGACGCCCAGCATCTCCCCGCGTTGCAGGGTGTCCTCGGCGAGTGCTCCAACCTCGTTCCAGACCGAGCCGTTCCCGATGGTGGTGACCCGGAAGCCGGGGGTGGCATCGGCCTCGTCGACGACGGTGACGAGCGGGGCGGCGAGGTCGGACGCCTCACCGTCACCGGCCAGCTCGACCGGGATGAGGGCGACGGTGCCGTCCTCCGAGGTGAGGCCGGGGATGCCGTCGAGGACGGAGACGGCCGAGACCACGGTGGGAACCTGGCGCAGCTCGGTCACGAGGCCGTCCACCATGGCGGCGAAGGCGGGATCGTCGATGGTGGTGCCGCTGCCCTCGACGAGCACGTACTCGGATTCCTGGTTGAGCGCCTCCATCCCGGCCGGGACCGGGGTGGAGAAGTGGGCGTCGATGAGGTCTTGGGCCTGCTCGGACTCGGTCTGCACCGTGGAATCGCTGTCTTCGGTGAGGACGCTCCCCAGGTTGGAGGCGAGCAGGATCGAGCCGGCGAGCACGACGATCCAGATGGCGATGGTGCGCCACGGGTGGCGGGCGGTGGCCCCGGCGAGCCTTCCGGTGAACCCATGGGTGGACATGACTTCCTCCTCACGTCGCCGGGGTGATCGGCACCGCGGCGCTGATGTTCCGATATCTCTCCGGCATCGTGAGGGCGGGACGGCGGCGCCACCATCGGGGATTCCCCCCGAAAGACCCCAGGCTTGCTCAGGGTCGCGTCAGGGGAGCGCCCTCACGCGCCTTGCCTCCGCGGTCCGTGGGCCCTGCCAACCGGGAACGGCTTGGCCGGGGGGCCGCGGCGTCGTGTTGCCGGTGAGTCGACTTCCGGCAGCGATCGGCACCTCGGAGCGATCGTCTCCAGTTTGACCACCAATATCCTAGCGCTAGGATATTGGTGAAAGGATGAGCCGTGACGAACGCGGAACTGGCGATATTGAGCCTGGTGGTGGAACAGCCTCGGCACGGCTACGACATCGAGCAGACCCTGGTCGAACGGAACATGCGTGACTGGACCGATGTCGGCTTCTCCTCGATCTACTACATCCTCGGCAAGCTGGAGACCGCCGGGCTGGTCACGAGTCGTTCGGAACCGGCCCCCGGTCGCGGGCCGGCGAGGCGTGTCTACGCCGCCACCAGAGCCGGAATCGACGCGATGCATCAACAGGCGGTGCAGGCGATCGCCGGTCCGGCACGCCTGCCCACCAGTTTCCAGCTCGGGCTTTCCACCCTGCCAGCCCTCGATCCTTCCGAGGTGGCGACGGCTCTCGCCACCCACGCCCGCGATCTCGAGGCGGCATTGGAGGCGCTCGACGAGCGAAGCGCCGGGGACCTGCCGTTCCATGTCGCGGCGATGTTCGATCTCGCAAGGGTCCAGGTCGAGGCGGAGCTCGCTTGGATCCGCCGATTCTCCGACGATCTCGACGCGCACCGACGCGGAAAGGACGAACAATGACCCTGCAGCCGTTCGCCGGCATCGAGACCTACCCGACCCATCACTGTGTCACCGGTTCGCTCAAACACATCTACGACTTCCACGGCTATCCGATCTCGGAGGATCTGCTCTTGGGGCTCGGGCGAGGAATCGGGTTCGTGTACTTCCATTTCAAGGGCACCGACCCGTTCTACGGGGGGCGCGCCAATCACGAGCGGCCCGGAGAGGAAGGGCTGGAGAAGACCATCGGTCGCCGCACCGGGGTGGCGGTTGAATCACACACCACCAGCAGCGCCCGCAAGGCGCAACAAGCCCTCCGTGACATGCTCTCTTCCGCCGAGCCGGTTCTCGTCTATCTCGACATGGGTTACCTGCCCTATTTCGACTTCCCGAGTGAGTACCACTTCGGAGGCCACGTCGTGGTTGTCGCCGGCCACGATCCCGAGTCCGACGAGGTGCTCATCGCCGACCGTGACCCCGAACTTCATCCCGTCGCCTGGGACGTGCTCGAGGAGGCGCGTGGCTCGAGGTTCAAGCCGTTCCCGCCGCAACACCGGTGGTACTCGTTCGACTTCTCATCCGCCCGTCCACCTACTCCCGACGACGTGCGGGAGGCGATTGGTGAGGTATGCCGGGGGATGCTCGAGCCACCGATCTCGAACCTCGGTGTCGAGGGGATCCGAAAGGCGATCACGGAAACCCGCCAGTGGCCCAAGGTGCTCGACCACGAGGCCCTCCGTAGGACCTGCTTCAACGTGGCGATCTTCATCGATCACCGAGGTGGCACCGGCGGCGGCATCTTCCGGCACATGTATGCCCGCTTCCTCGTAGAAGCAGCCACGCTGTGCGCCGAGCCCCGCCTTGCCGAACTCGGGCCGGTATTGACGGCGATCGGCGACCGATGGGAAGACGTCGCCGCAGTGTTCTCGAGGGCAGCCGAGGCCGGTGACCCGGCAGGGCTGCTCGATGCCGCCACCGCTCCGATGAGCGAGATCGCCGAGCGGGAACAGGGTTTTTGGGAGACCCTGAGTGCGGTCGTCGCCGGCTGACCCGACGGAGAGAGCGGCCACGGTGTGTTGAAGCAGCGGGTGCTCGGGACGGATGAGATCGCCGATCCTCGAGCACGTGAACAGGCACGATCTCGTCGCCGGCCAAGGGGAATACTCACTCGGCGTAGCGGGCAGTCACCCCGGCCCCACGCGTCGATCCGGCGCCGGGTTCCGTCGTTTGGCCTAGCTGGCGCCAGGCCGCATGTCGGCTGCAGCAGCCTCGGCCAGTTCCTTGATGCCGAGCATCATCTTGCGGCTCATCACGAACAGGATCGGCTCCATCGGGAAGGGGCCGAAGAACATGCGATTGGCGAGGCCGGGGCTGTAGTCGCTGCGTCCGCGGGTGAGGAGGCGAGTGCTTCCGTCGGAGTCCTCGGCGAGTCGGAACTGCCAGGTGGAGATGGCGAAGCCACCCTCGGCCGTCTGCTCGTTGGGATTGGGGGCGCCGTGCAGAACCAGCGTCTCGGGCGGCGCGGCGACCGCCACCTGAAGCGCCGGCGCCTTGGGGTGGAGGCGGATCGGGTCGCCGACGTCGAGCTGCTGGAGCTCGGGGACGACGTGGTCGACGTTGTGGATGCGGCAACCGAACATGTTCTCGAGGGTCTGGTAGCTGTAGAAGCCGCCCCGTCCCTGGCCGATCTGGGCGAGCCATTGCCAGACGCGCTCCCGGGGAGCGTCGATCGTGATGGCATACGTGTAACTCCACTTCGGCTTGGGAACCAGATCGTCGCCGGGCATGGGACCGGAGGCCTCGTCGCTGGTGGCGCCCCAACAGAGGCGCCGGGAGCGTACGAACGGCGTCGTCACGACGGCGGCGGCGATGAGCGTGAGCCCCTCTGCGGTCTTGGCGATCTCATGAGGGAGGCGGCGGATGCTTGCCATGGTGCGGTCCCTTCGGGGTCGATTCGTCCGGTGTGGCTGCGCGCAGGCGTCCTGATCTCCTACAGATCGTGGGCTGCAACGGTCTGCCGGCCATCGTAGGTGATGCCGGATCGGGCGAGCTGTCAGGGCGGGGACGAATGCGCCGGCTCCGTCCCGCCGCCGCGGGCTGATGATCGGCAGAGGCGCTGAGGGCGCCTTGGCGCCGCGACCTATGGGGAGAGCGAGCCTTTCCAGTCGGGATTCTGCACGATTCCTCGACACCCAAGGCG
>CAYUDA010000177.1:0-3840 GCA_964443425.1 uncultured Acidimicrobiaceae bacterium | reverse complement strand
CCCGGAACACGTAGTCGATGATCGAGTTCGCCATCTTGATGTTGGGATGGCCCTCGACCATGCCGCGCGGCTCGAACGTCTGGAAGGTGAAGGTGTCGACGAACTCCTCGAGCGGGACTCCGTACTGCAGGCCCTTTGACACCGAGATCGCCAGGCAGGAGAGGATGCCCCGCAGGGTGGCGCCCTCCTTGGCGAGGTCGATGAACAACTCACCGAGGGTGCCGTCGGCGTACTCGCCGGTGCGGAGGAAGACCTTGTGGCCACCCACCCGGGCCTCCTGGGTGAAGCCGTGACGCCGTCCCGGCAGCAGGAAGCGGGGCCGGTGGATCTCCTTGTAGGCCTGGGTGGGGGAGACCCCGGGGGCGAACATGCCGCCGTGGACGATCTGGCCCGACACCATCTCCATCTCTCCGTCGAGGGCGTCCTGCAGGCCGTCCTCGTCCTGCTCGGACACCGTCTCGTCGCTACTGGAGGACAGCGGCTGTGACGCCTTCGAGCCGTCCCGGTAGAGGGCCATCGCCTTGAGGCCCAGCTCCCACGACATGTGGTAGGACTCCTCGATGTCGTCCGTGGTCACCTCGTTGGGCATGTTGATCGTCTTCGAGATCGCCCCCGAGATGAACGGCTGCACCGCCGCCATCATCCTGATGTGGCCGGTGTGATGGATAAAGCGCTGCCCGAGCCGGCCGTTGCGGTTGGCGGTGTCGAACACGGGGAGGTGCTCGTCGAGCAGCCCCGGTGCTCCTTCGATGGTCTGGTGGCCACAGATGTAGTCGTTGGCCTCCTGGATCTGGGTCCCGGTGAACCCGAGGGTACGCAGCATGTCGAAGCCGGCTTCGTTGTACTGCTCGGGTGTGAAGCCGATCCTCTGCATCGTCTCCTCGCCCAGGGTCCACTGGTTGAAGGCGAAGCGCAGCTCGAAGACGCCGGGAAGGGTGCGTTCGATCTTCTCGATGTCCTCGCCGGTGAAACCCTTGGCGATCAAGGTCGCCGAGTTGACGTGAGGGGCCCCGTGCAACGACATGGTGCCGACCACGTACTCGAGGATCTGCTCGATGCTGCGCTCGACGTAGCCGAGGTGCTGCAGCGCCGGCGCCACCGACTGGTTGGCGATCTTGAAGTAGCCGCCACCGGCGAGCTTCTTGAACTTCACCAGGGCGAAGTCGGGCTCCACCCCTGTGGTGTCGGCGTCCATCAGCAGTCCGATGGTGCCGGTGGGGGCGATGCAGGTCACCTGGGCGTTGCGGTAGCCGTACTCCTCGCCCATCTTCACCGCGATGTTCCAGGCGTTGCGGGCCTCGTGGAGCAGGTCCGAGGGGCAGGAGGCGGGCTCGATGCCCACCACCTTGGTCGACACCCCGTCGTACTCGCCTTGCGGGGCGTTGTAGGCGGCCGCCTGGTGGTTGCGCATCACCCGCAACATGGCGTCGCGGTTGGCGGCGAAGCGGCGGAAGGGACCGAGCGCCTGCGCCATTTCGGCCGAGGCTGCGTAGGAGTAGCCGGTGAGGATGGCGGTGAGGGCGCCGCCGATCGCCCGTCCCTCGTCCGAGTCGTAGGGGATACCCATGCGCATCAGCAGCGAGCCGAGATTGGCGTAGCCGAGGCCGAGGGTGCGGTAGTCGTAGCTCCCCTCGGCGATCGCCTTGGAGGGGAATTGGGCCATCGTCACCGAGATCTCGAGCACGATCGACCAGAGCCGGATGGCGTAGCGGTAGCCGTCGAGGTCGAACTCGCCGTTGGCGTCGTCGTAGAACGTGCCCAGGTTGAGGCTCGCCAGGTTGCAGGCGGTGTTGTCGAGGAACACGTATTCCGAGCACGGGTTGGTGGCCCGGATCTTCCCGTCGGCCGGGCAGGTGTGCCATTCCTGGATGGTGGTGTCGAACTGCACGCCGGGGTCGGCGCAGCGCCAGGCGGCGTCGGCGATTTGACTCCACAGGTCCCGCGCCTTGACCTTCTTCATCACCGCGCCGTCGGTGCGAGCCGTCAGCTCCCAGTCGGCGTCGTCGAGCACGGCCTGGATGAACTCGTTGGAGAGACGCACCGAGTTGTTGGAGTTCTGGCCGGAGACGGTGGCGTAGGCCTCACCGTTGAAGTCGGCCGGGTAGCCGGCGGCAACCAGGGCCCGTACCTTGTCCTCCTCGGCAGCCTTCCAGCTGATGAAGGCCTCGATGTCGGGATGGTCGATGTCGACGATGACCATCTTGGCGGCACGGCGGGTGGTGCCTCCCGACTTGATGGCCCCGGCGGCCCGGTCACCGACCTTGAGGAAGCTCATCAGGCCCGACGACTTGCCGCCACCCGAAAGCGACTCGCCCTCGGCGCGGATGTGCGAGAAGTTGGCGCCCGAGCCTGCGCCCATCTTGAACAGGCGGGCCTCCCGCACCCACAGGTCCATGATCCCGCCCGGGTTCACCAGGTCGTCGTCGATGCTGTTGATGAAGCAGGCGTGGGGGGCGGGCCGGCTGTAGGCGTCGGGGGAGGCGACGGCCTCCTCGGTCTCCGGGTCGACGTACCAGAAGCCTTGCTCGGTACCGGTGATCCCGTACTTGTGATGGAGGCCGGTGTTGAACCATTGAGGCGAGTTGGGGGCCGCCATCTGATGCAGCAGCATGTAGGCCAGCTCGTCCTCGAAGATCTCGGCGTCGTTCTCTGAGGCGAAGTAGCCGTGCTGCTCTCCCCACCAACGCCAGGTGGAGGTGAGGCGCTCGACGACCTGGCGGGCCGAGCGCTCCGGGCCCGTGATCATCTCGCCGTTCTCGTCGAAGCTGGGGTTGCCGCGCTCGTCGAACTGGGGAACGCCGGCCTTGCGGAAGTACTTCGACACCATGATGTCGGAGGCCACCTGGGACCACTGGCGGGGCACCTCGGCGTCCTTCATCTCGAACACCACCGACCCGTCCGGATTGGTGATCTTCGAGTCCCGTCGGGTCCACTCCACCGTGTCGTACGGGCTCACCCGCTCCGACGTGTACCGACGTTCGATCCGTAAGCCTTCGGTCATCGAATCCCTCCCTGGCTACCGGCCCTCTGAGCGTTCGGGCGAAATCTTCTCCACAAACTTGTCCACACCTACAACATGTGGGGGTGAGGAAGTGGCAACGACCCCACATATCGCACAGGGAAGTCCATCTTAGTTACACCGCCGTAATTACGTCAAGGGCATTCATGACGCGTCGCCGCCGTGCCACGGTGCAGGGGAAGACAGGAGCCGTTCTACCGCCGGAAGGGCCGGTGGGGCAAGCGTGACGGCTGGTTTTCTTTCGCGACTGGGGTCGCGTTTTCGCGCTCGGGGACGGATCACCTCGAGAGATCGCGGTGCGCCCTTCCAGGAACCGCGGTGAATCGACACGGCTACCCTTCCCGGGCCATGCTCGACACCTCGGCCCTTGCCGTCTTCCTGGTCGCCTCGCTGGTGCTGCTGCTCACCCCCGGTCCGGCCGTGCTCTACATCATCGCCCGCAGCATCGACCAGGGACGGGGCGCCGGGATTGCCTCCGTGCTCGGGGTGGCGTTCGGCACCATGGTGCATGTCGTCGGCGCCGCCCTCGGCCTCTCCACCCTGCTCGTGAAATCGGCGGTCGCCTACACGGTGGTCAAGTACCTCGGGGCCGCCTACCTCGTCTACCTCGGGATCCGCCGGCTACGCGGCGCCGATGCCGAGCCGGCGGGCGGCCGTACCGAGCGCAGCCTGCGCCGGATCTTCACCCAAGGCATCTGGGTCAACGTGTTCAACCCGAAGACCGCCCTCTTCTTCCTCGCCTTCCTCCCCCAGTTCGTTGACGTCGATCGGGGCGCCGTCGTGCTCCAGTTCCTCGTGCTGGGTGCCGTGTTCGTGGCAAT
>CAYUDA010000176.1:0-3870 GCA_964443425.1 uncultured Acidimicrobiaceae bacterium | reverse complement strand
CTCTTCCTGGCTGAGACGCTCACGCATCCATCGCATGGGAAAGGACCTCTCTCTCACTGAAGCGGGGATGGATCCCCTCGGATGCTCATCGGCCGGTGACCCCCGCCGAGTTGAGCCCGATCTGCCGCCCGGTTTTTGGAACGGCGCCACCGAGGCGCGACGTCCCTCACGCCCCTCAGCCGACGAGGGAGGCGAGGTTGAAGATCGGCAGGTAGAGGGCGATCAGGATGCCGCCGACGGTCGCGCCCATGACGACGATCAGCAGCGGCTCGATGAGGCTGGTGAGGGCGTTGACGGTGTCGTCGACCTCTCGGTCGTAGAAGTCCGAGACCCGGGCAAGCATGTCCTCGAGTGCTCCGGTCTCCTCCCCCACCGTCATCATCTGCACCACCATTGGCGGGAACACCTTGTGGCGGCTCAGCGGCTCGGCGAGGGATTCACCGGCCCGCACCGATTCCTTGACTTCCGCCAGCGCATTCGCCACCACCTGGTTCCCGGCGGTGTCGCCCACGATGTCGATCGCCTGCAGGATCGGCACCCCGGTGCCGCTGAGCACGGCCATGGTGCGCGAGAAGCGGCTCATCGCGGTCTTGTGGGCGAGGCGCCCGAAGACCGGCACCTTCAACTTGAAACGATCGAAGGCGAGCCGGCCGGCCGCGGTCTGTCTCCAGCGTCGCAGGCCCCAGACCCCGCCAACCACGAGTCCGATCGCCACGAACCAGAAGTGGGTCGCCGCCGTAGAGATGCCCACCAGCACCCGGGTCGGGAGCGGCAGCACCGCGTCCTTGTCGAGTTCGGCGTACAGGTTCGAGAAGATGGGCACCACGAAGACGATCATCGCCGTCGTCACTGCGGTGATGAGGAGGGCGATCACCATCGGGTAGGCCATCGCCGAACGCACCTTGGAGCGCAGGTTGAGGTTGGCTTCCAGCATCGTCGCCAGGCGGTCGAGCGTCTCGTCGAGCACACCGCCGACCTCACCGGCTCGGATCATGGCGACGTACAGCTCGCCGAAGGCCTTGGGGTGCTTCTCCATTGCCTGCGAGAGGCTGGATCCCTCCCTGACGTCGGAACGAACCTGGCGCAGGACCTCGGCGAGGGCGGGACTCGAGGTCTGCTCCACAAGGACGCCAAGGGCCCGGATCAAGGACAGCCCGGAGCTGATCATGGTGGCGAATTGCCGGCTGAAGATGACGATGTCGCGGCCCTTGAGGCGGCTTCCGAACCCCGGCAGCTTGATCTCCCGGCGCAGCATGCTCGACGGCTTCGCCTCGACCCGCAACGGGGTCATACCTTGCTCGCGTAGCATCTCGCCGACGCGCGCCGGCGACGGGCCGTCGATGACGCCGGTCCGGATCTTGCCGCTGCGATCGCGGACCCGGTACGTGTAGGTGGAACTCGCCTCGGTGGCACTCATCGCTTCCGTCTCCCTGTCATGATCTCGAAACCGTCGGGATCGCGGGCGTGCTCGAACGCCGTCTCGTAGTCAATCGCGCCCGTCTTGACGAGCTGGGCGAGCGAGCCGTCCATCGTCTCCATGCCGAACCTGCCGCCGGACTGCATCGCGGTCCGGATCTGGTGCACCTTGCCTTCGCGAATGAGGTTGCGGATCGCCCCGGTCGCAATCATCACCTCCACCGCCGCCACCCGGCCCTTCCCGTCGGCCCGTGGGAGCAGCTGCTGCGACACCACCGCTTGCAGCGAGTTGGCGAGCTGAACCCTCACCTGGCGCTGCTGGTGGGACGGGAAGACGTCGATCATCCGCTCCACCGACTGGGGCGCGTCCTGGGTGTGAAGTGTGGCCAGGATGAGGTGCCCCGTCTCGGCGGCGGTGATCGCGGTCGAGATCGTCTCCAGGTCGCGCATCTCTCCGAGCAGGATCACATCGGGGTCCTGGCGCAGTGCGTGGCGGAGCGCCGCGGAGAACGAGCGGGTGTCACTGCCGATCTCGCGCTGATTGACCATCGAGTTCTTGTGGCGGTGGGTGAACTCGATCGGGTCCTCGAGGGTCATGATGTGGCAGGACCGTGAGGTGTTGATGAGGTCGATGATCGAGGCCAACGTGGTCGACTTGCCCGACCCGGTCGGACCGGTGACGAGCACCAGGCCTCGTCGCAGTTGGGCGAACCCGGCGACGATCGGCGGGATGCCCAGCTCGTCGAGTGGGACGATCTGGTTCGGGATGGCCCGGAGCACGGCGCCGATCGAGTCGCGCTGGAAGAACACGTTGGCGCGGAAGCGGCCGATGCCCCGCATCGGGAAGGACAGATCGAGCTCCAGATTCTCCTCGAGCTCCTCACGCTGACGTCCGGTGAGAATGGCGTAGATCATCTTTCGGAGCTGCGACGGATTCAGCTTGCCGCATTCCTCCAGCGGTTGCAGCTCGCCATCGATCCGCATCATCGGCGGGGAACCCACCGAGAGGTGGAGGTCGGAGCCCTTGCGCTCGGCCAGCGTCGCGAGCAGATCCGCCACCGTGAGGCGCGACTCGCCGTCGGGGCCGTTCAGGCTCCTTCGAGCGTCCTCGGGGGCCTCCGGTGCCGATCCGGCACCCTCCGTCGACGGGACTTCCGGTTTCCGATCCGGAACCGTCAGAGCGTCGTAGGCCCGCCCGATCGCCTTCTGCAGCGCCGACCGTTCCGCCAGCTGGGCCTGCACCTCACCGTTGAGCACCGTGCGGAGCGCCTCGAGGCGTTTCTCGTCGAGCGGATTGTCCGTCGCCACCACCATCGTTCCGTCCACTTCGAGGCGGAGCGGCAACACGGTGAGCTCCTCGGCGAGCGCGCGGGGAATGGCGTGCAGTGCCCTCGGCTCGGGCTCCGGCACGTCGGAGGCTCCGAGGTCGACGAACCCAACCCCGATCTGATCGGAGACGACACGGAGGAGATCGGACTGCTCGACGCCTCCGGCGGCAAGGAGCACATGGGGTAGTGCTTCGCCGGTGCTTCCCACCGTGGCGAGATGCGATTCGAGGTCGTCCCGGCTCAGCAGCCGGCGCTCGACGAGCAGCTCGCCCAGCTTGCGATCGACGTTCGTGGTGACCATCGCCAACCTATCGGCAGGTCATGTGACGACCCTGAGGACCTCCTCCAGGGAGGTGATGCCCATCGCGGCCTTCTCGAGGCCGTCCTGGCGCATGGTGCGCATGCCTTCGGCGACGGCCGCCTTCATGATGTCGCGTGCCGACTGGCGTTCCACCGTCATGTGCTGGATTTCCTCGTTGAGGAGCATGACCTCATTGATGCTGATTCGGCCGCGGTAGCCGGTGTTGCTGCAGTGGCGGCATCCCTCAGGCCGGTACAGCTCGGGGATGTCGTCGGAACCGTGGAATTCCCAGCCGATGTCCTCCAGCACTCTCCGCTCCGGTGTGTAGGCAACCTTGCAGCGGTCGCACAGCATCCGGGTGAGGCGTTGCGCCACCACCGCGTCGAGCGCGGAGCTGACCAGGAACGGCTCCACGCCCATGTCGACGAGCCGACCGACGGCCGAAGGGGCATCGTTGGTGTGCAACGTCGACAGCACGAGGTGGCCGGTGAGGGCGGCCTCGGTCGCGATCGCCGCTGTCTCCCCGTCGCGGATCTCGCCGACGAACACGATGTCGGGGTCGGCCCGCAAGATCGACTTGAGAGCGGTGGCGAACAGCAGGCCCGCCTTGCGGTTCACCTGGATCTGGGTGAGGCCCGCGAGCCGGTACTCGACCGGGTCCTCCACGGTGATGATGTTGACTTCCTCGCGGTTGAGGACGGCCAGGGTCGAATAGAGGGTGGTCGTCTTCCCTGACCCGGTCGGGCCGGTGACCAGGATCGCGCCGTAGGGGCGGGAGTAGGCAGCCTCGTAGCGTCCGAAGTTGTATTCGAGGAATCCCAGATC
>CAYUDA010000175.1:0-3896 GCA_964443425.1 uncultured Acidimicrobiaceae bacterium | reverse complement strand
CTGCTCGCCGACAAGATCGACCAGGACGCCGGGACCCTCTCGGGCGGGGAGAAGACCAAGCTCGCTCTCGCCCAGCTCGTCGTGGGGCGCCACAACGTGCTCTTGCTCGACGAGCCGACCAACAACCTCGACCCGCAGGCGAAAGAGGCCCTGCTCGACGCCCTCGCCCAGTACCAGGGCACGCTGATCCTGGTGAGCCACGATTCGCCGTTCGTCGAGGCGCTGCGACCGGATCGGGTGATCCTGATGCCGGAAGGCGACACCGCCTACTTCGACGAGTCGATGCTCGAGCTGGTGGCGCTTGCCTGAGGCGGGTCAGCCGCTCTCGATCTCGCTCGCCTCGAGCCCGGACTCGGTCCAGGTGACGAGGAGGATGGACTGGCGGCGCCCGTTGCTGAACGTCACCCGCATCGCGGAGTGGTCCTCCGACATCTCGACGATGGATCCGTATCCGGGATTGCTGAGCCGCCACAGGGCGAAGACCCGGCCGTTGACTCCCCGATAGGCGACCCGGCCTCCCCGCAGGTCGGCGATGCGGGTCTCGGGGCGGGGCGTTTCCGACTCGGCTTGGTCCGGCGACACCCCGGGGGTGGAACCACCGGTGCCGGGGTCGATCGAAACGAGCTGGGGATAGGTGGGCGTCGTGACATCGAAGGCGGCAGCGTCCTTCCCGTCGCCGGCTGGGCTCTGATCGCTCGCGGGAGCCTGGCCCGTCGTTGCTGCGCCGGCTGGCGCCGTCCCGGTGGGGGTGAAGCCACCGGAGGCAAGTGGCTCATGACCCGCGGGACTGACGCCGCCGCTCGCAGCAGAAAGCGCCGCGACTTCCGACGCCGACAGGGCTCGGAGAGGCCGGTCACTGACCTGACCTCCCGCCACGGACACTGCGCCTGAGGAGACCACCATGGCTACGGCGGCCGCAGCGGCCCAGCCGGCGACGAGCAGGAATCTCTGCCGCATTCGTCTCATTGTGCGTGTCCTGGAGTTGGCGGCCTTCCAAGAATACGTGAAGGAGTCGCTAAGGCGAGTTCGCCGCGATCGCACGAATGCCTACAGTTTCCCCATGGCGTCCGTCGTGATCATCGAGGACGAGCAGCGGATCCGGGAACTCATGGCTCGGGTCCTGGCCGCGGCAGGTCATGACGTGGCCTCCTCGTCGACCGCCATGGAGGGTCTGCAGGCTGTGGTCAACTCCGCGCCCGACCTCGTCATCTTGGACATGGGACTGCCCGACCTCGATGGCGCCGAGCTGCTCAAGATGATGCGGGCGGTGAGCCAGGTGCCGATCATCGTCGCCACTGCCCGGTCCGAGGACCGGGACATCATTCGCACCCTCGACTCGGGGGCCGACGATTACCTGGTCAAGCCGTTCTCGGTCGAGCAACTCGAAGCGAGGGTGCGTGCCGTGCTGCGCCGCGTCGCCAGCGGGAGCCGCACCGGGCCCATCACGATCGGGCACCTCACCCTCGACGCGGCGGCGCGCGAGGCCCGCCTCGACGGCGAACAGCTCGGTCTCAGCCCGAAGGAGTTCGACGTTCTCTACTTCCTGGCCGAACGGTCCGGGGAGGTGGTCTCGAAGCGGGAGCTGCTCGCCGAGGTGTGGCGCCAGCCATACGGGGGCAGCGAGAAGACCGTCGATGTCCACATCTCCTGGCTTCGCAAGAAGCTCGGTGAGTCCGCCGCCGAGAGCCGCTACCTCCAGACCGTGTTCGGGGTCGGCGTCAAGCTCGTCGATCCGGACGCATGAGGCGGCGCCTCGCCCTGCTCTCCCTGGCGGTCGGGTCGCTCGTCGTCATCGCCTTCCTCATCCCGCTGGCGATCCTGGTCCGCAACCAGGCGGAGAACCGGGCCCTTTCCCGCAACCAGACGGTTGCGCAGGCGATCGCCACCACCCTGGCCGTCACCAGCGTCACCCCGGAGGGCAGCAACGTCACCGAGTCCCTGGCCCGCACCGTGCTCGAGGCCTTCGGACCGCCACGCGGGGTGACCATCGTGCTACCCGACGGGGCGTTGGTGGGGGCTGCGGTCGACGATCTCACCGGTGCGTTGACGGCCCAGCGGACGGCGCGGGCGTTCACGGGGTCCATTCCGGGAGGCGCCGAGGTGCTGGTGCCGGTGCTGCTCGCCGACACCCCCGAGGGGGGAGGAACCGTGGTGGTGCGGAGCTTCGTGAGCAACGCCGAGCTGCGGAAGGGAGTCACCACGGCCTGGCTCATGCTCGCCGGCCTCGGCGTGTTCCTCATCATCATCGGGATGGTGGCCGCCGACCGGCTGGGGCGCTCGGTGGTCGTGCCCATCACGGAGCTGTCGGCGGCGGCCCGTGCCCTCGGGGTGGGGGACCTCGGCGTCAAGGTGCGCCCGGCCGGCCCGGCGGAGATCTCCGAGGTGGGCGAGGCGTTCAACTTCCTCGCTGGTCGCCTCGGGGCCCTGCTCTCGGCAGAGCGTGAGTCGGTCGCCGACCTGTCTCACCGGCTCCGCACCCCCCTCACCGCGCTCCGCCTCCAGTCCGAGACCCTGGCCGATCCGGCCGAGGCCGAGGCGCTGCGCTCCGACGTCGATCGTCTCGAGCAGGCGATGAACCGGCTCATCGAGGAGGCCCGCCGCCCCTCGGTCGAGGACGGCGACCAGCATGCCGATCTCGCCACCGTGGTGCGCCACCGGGCCGCCTTCTGGAAGGTGGTGGCCGACGAGCAGGGACGCCGGGTCGGGGTGCAGATCGCCGGCGGCCGGCTCCCGGTGGCGATGAACCCCCGTGACCTCGGGGCGCTCCTCGACACCCTGATCGAGAACGTCTTCGCCCACACCCCTCCGGAGACCGCGTACACGATCGCCGCCAGCCCGGCGGAGTTCGGATTCTCGCGGCTGGTTGTCGAGGACGACGGACCGGGCTTCCCCGATCAGTCGGTGTTGGAGCGCGGGGCCAGCGCCGGCGGTTCCACCGGATTGGGGCTCGACATCGTTCGCCGCGCCGCCGAGCGCACCGGCGGCGGATTGACCGTCTCCAACCGTCCGGCGGGCGGCGCCCGGGTCGAGGTGATCCTCGGCGCCCAGGTGCCGGTGGGCTGAAACGTGAAGAGACCCGCTGCTGCGGGTCCCTTCACCTCACAGGATGGATGGGCAGATGAGGGGGCGTCCATCCCGTCAATCGGTTTGCCTACGTGTGTGGCGTAGCTCGATCATCTTCCCACCGGTCGGGTTAGCGCCGTGTCGAGTGCGTGATAACAAGGTCCTAAAGCCCTGCGCCGGGGCTGGTTGCGGCAGGCGGGAGCCACCCGGGACATCCCATCGTCTCGTCCCATCCTGCGCCTGCCGGTTGCCGCGATCCGCCCGTCCTTCGGTCGTACAATCCGCCCGATGACCGGGCCCCCGCCAGACGAGGTTCCCGACGCCTATCCGGCCGACGGCGTCTTCGACGTCGTGCTGCGGGACGGCAGCACGATCCGGATCCGGCCCATCCGGCCCGACGACGGCGACGGGCTCCAGAACATGCTGGGCCAGATGTCCCGCCAGAGCGTCTACCACCGGTTCTTCGAGGCGAAGGACCGCCTCACCCCGGCCGAGATCGAAGCCTTCACCCGTCTCGACTACCGGGACCGCATGGCATTCGTCGCCGAACGGGGCGGGGCCATCGTCGGCGTCGGGCGCTACCGCCGGCTCGAGGAGACCCCGGAGACGGCCGAGATCGCCTTCGCCGTCATCGACGCCCAGCAGGGCAAGGGCATCGCCCGCCGGCTACTCCAGCTCCTCGCCTCCTATGCCCGGGACCAGGGCGTCTCCGCCTTCCAGGCGAGGGTGCTGGCCGACAACCACGTCATGATCCGCGTGTTCCGCAACGCCGGATTCTCGCTGCGGCGGGAACTCGACGAGGGCGTCTACACGGTGCAGTTCCCCACCGGCGG
>CAYUDA010000174.1:0-3925 GCA_964443425.1 uncultured Acidimicrobiaceae bacterium | reverse complement strand
GTCCGGGTCCTCGTCACCATCACCCACACCGACGACCGGGCCCTCGTCTTCGCCATGTCCCTCGCCGACTGACGTACCCCACCATGTACGGGAACCCAGGGTCGAGGGGCCGGGTTTTCATGAACCACAGGCCGGGTTTCCGTGTACTGGAGCCCTGGGTTGGAGGCAGGATGGGATCAGGGAGGGCGGTCTCGTAGAATCGGCGGCGTGAAGTTGGTGATCACCCCGGAGGAATCGGGCAGGCTCGACGCAGCCGCCACCGAACCCGTCGATACCCTGATGGAGCGGGCCGGATTCGGGGTGGCCGGCGTCGCCGCCGAGATGGGGGCCGGCTACGGCACCCGGGTGGTAGTGCTCGCCGGCAAGGGCAACAACGGTGGCGACGGCTACGTGGCCGCCCGAGTCCTGGCGCGCCGCGGCGCCCAGGTGACCGTCCAGGCGCTCGGCGCCCCCGGCGACGAGGCGTCCCCGGCGTTCCGGGCCGCAGTCCGGGCCCGCGCCGGCGGTGTCCGGGTCGTTCCGCTCGCCGACCCGGTGGACGCCGACCTGGTGATCGACGCCCTCTTCGGGGTCGGGTTCCGTGGTGAACTCCCCGCCGCCGCCGTGCCGTGGATCGACCATCCCGCTCCGGTGATCGCCGTCGACGTGCCCAGCGGCCTCGACGCCGCCACCGGCACGGTCGGCCGGGCCGCCTTCACCGCGACCCGTACCGTCACCTTCCACGCGCTCAAACCCGGTCACCTGCTCGGGGAGGGTCCGGAACGCTGCGGCGCGGTCACCATCGTCGACATCGGCCTCACCGGCGGCATCCCCGCCCTCCGGGTCTGCGAGGACGGCGACGCCCCCCGTCCGCCCCGTCTTCGCACCTCGCACAAGTGGTCCGCCGGCTCGGTCGCCGTCGTCGGTGGCTCACCCGGGCTCACCGGGGCGGCCCTGCTCGCCGCCACCTCCGCCCTCCACGGAGGGGCAGGATCGGTCGCCGTTGTCTGCCCCGGAGCGCTCCAGCCCACCTACGCCGCCATGTCGGAGGCAGTGATGACCCGCGGCATCGGCTCCGGCGGCAGCTTCGGCACGGGAGACGCCGCCGCCGTCCTCGAAGCGGCCGCCCGTTTCGACGTGATGGTGCTCGGGCCCGGCCTGGGTCGCGACCTCGAGAACTTCGTCGCCGCGGTCGTGACCGGCTGGGAACGCCCGCTGCTGATCGACGCCGACGGCCTCAACGCCCTGCACGGCACCGACCTGCTGGCGGCCCGGAACGCCCCCACCGTCATCACTCCCCACGCCGGCGAATTCGCCCGCCTCGTCGGTACCCAACCCGACCTCGAGCAGGCGGCGGCCCTTGCCGCTTCGGCCGGCATCGTGGTGGTCCTGAAGGGGAATCCCACGTTCGTGACCGGGGCGGAACGCTGGGCGGTGACCAGCGGCGGACCCGAGCTGGCCACCATCGGAACCGGCGACGTGCTCTCCGGGCTCATCGCCGCCCTCTGGTCGCGGGGGCTCCCCGCCGAGGCGGCGGCCCGCTCCGGTGCCCACTGGCACGGCAGGGCCGGCGCCGCCCTGGCGGCGGCCGGCACCGTCACCGCCGACGCCCTCGCCACCACCGTCGGGAGGTATGCCTGGTGAGACCCTCCCGGGTCGAGGTCGACCTCGACGCCATCCGCGCCAATGTGGCGGCGATCCGCGAGCGGGTCGCCCCGTCCCGGGTCTGCGCCGTCGTCAAGGCCGACGCCTACGGCCACGGCGACGTGCCCTGCGCCGAGGCGGCGCTGGCCGGGGGCGCCGAGTGGCTGGCGGTTGCCCTCGTCGAGGAAGGCGTCCGGCTGCGCGAGGCCGGCATCACCGCCCCCGTGTTCCTGCTCTCGGAACCGGAGCTCGACGACGTGGCGGGCATCGTCGAATGGGACCTGGTCCCCACCGGGTACCGGAGCGCCTTCTGCCGGGCGCTGGCGGCGGAGGCGGCCCGGCGCGGCGCCGGCCCCTACCCGATCCACCTCAAGGTCGATACCGGGATGCACCGGGTCGGGGCCGACCCTGCCGATGTGCCCGCCCTGGTGCGGGAGGTGGCGGACGATACCCGGTTGCGTCTTGCCGGCCTCTGGACCCACTTCCCGGTCTCCGAGTCGGACCCCGACTACACCCGCCACCAGGTTGCCGAACTGCTCGCGCTCCGCGACGCCCTGGCCGCCGACGGGTTCGAGGTGCCGATGGTGCACGCCGCCAACACCGCGGCGGCCCTCGACCTGGGCGACACCCGGCTCGACATGGTCAGGGTCGGGCTCGGCGTCTACGGGCTGCGCCCCGACCGCGGCACCGCCGCAGAACTCCCGCTCCGTCCCGCCATGCGGGTGCTGTCCGAGGTGGCCTTGGTGCGGCGCCTTCCCGCCGGGGAGCGCCCCTCCTATGGCCGGCGCCGCCCCCTCCCGGCGGATGCCACGGTGGCCACCGTCCCGATCGGCTACGCCGACGGGGTGTGCCGGCGGCTCGCCGAGGTGGGCGGGGTGGTGCTGATCCGGGGCCGCCGCTACCCGTTCGCCGGGACGGTGACGATGGACCAGATCGTCGTCGATGTCGGCGACGACGAGGTGGAGGTCGGCGACGAGGTGGTGGTGCTCGGGTCGCAGGGCCGTGACGCCGTCACCGCGGACGAGTGGGCGGACCGGCTCGGGACGATCAACTACGAGATCGTGTGCCAGTTCGGACCGCGCCTGCCGCGCCGCTACCTGGGGAGCCCCGATGCCTGACGCCACCCTCACCGCGGTTCCCGGGGTCCGGGTGGGGCACTGGACCGACGCCGAGGCGCTCACCGGGGTCACCGTCGTCGTGTTCGATGAGCCCAACGTGGCCGCGGTCGAGGCCCGCGGCGCCGCGCCCGGCACCCGCGAGGTTGCCCTCCTCGCCCCCGGCATGAAGGTCAACGCCATCCAGGCCCTCGTCTTCGCCGGCGGCAGCGCCTTCGGCCTGGCCGCCGCCGACGGGGTCATGGCGGAGCTGGCACGGGAGGGGCGAGGTCATCCCACCCCGGCCGGTCCGGTCCCGATCGTGCCGGCCGCCATCCTCTACGACCTGATGGTGGGGGACGGGTCGGTGCGGCCCACCGCCGCCGACGGGGCGGCCGCCTACCGGGCCGCCGACGCCTCCCCCGTGGCGATGGGCAACGTGGGGGCCGGCACCGGCGCCACCGTGGCGAAATGGCGCGGCGTCGAGTCGGTCCGCAAGGGGGGGATCGGATCGGCGGCCATCCGGGTCGGCCCGGTCACCGTCGGCGCCCTGGCGGCGGTCAACGCGGTTGGCGACGTGTTCACCCTCGGCGGCGATCCGCTCACCGGCGGGCCGCCCGTCCCCGGACCGCCGGCGGTCGTCCCGGGACCGACCGAGCACACCACCCTGGTGGCGGTCGTCACCGACGCCGCCCTCTCCCGCACGGACCTGCTCCGCCTCACGGTGCGGGCCCACGACGCCCTCGCCACCTGCCTGCGCCCCGCCCACTCCCGCTACGACGGCGACATCGTCTTCGCAGTGTCGTGCGGGACGGCCGCCGCCGACCTCGACGCGGTCGGCGAGGCGGCGTTCGCCGTCACCGGGACCGCGATCGAGCGGGGCGTGACCGCGGCTGCAACGCTGGGTGGGGTTCCGGGATGGGATGGGAGCCTCCCGTGAGCGGCACGATCGAGGTGCGGGCCGCCGAGTTGGCCGCCCTCGCCGCCGAGGCGGACGGCTGCACCAAGTGCCGGCTCGCCGAGGGCCGTCTCACCGTCGTGTTCGGCTCCGGCGACCCCGACGCCGACGTGGTCTTCGTCGGGGAGGGACCGGGCCAGCGGGAGGACGAGCAGGGCCTGCCGTTCGTCGGTCCCTCCGGCAAGCTGCTCGAACAGCTCCTCGGCGAGATCGGGCTGGCACGCCGCGACGTCTACATCGCCAACGTCGT
>CAYUDA010000173.1:0-3963 GCA_964443425.1 uncultured Acidimicrobiaceae bacterium | reverse complement strand
TCATCGACGAGGTCGGCGCCGACCGCATCCCGTACATCTCGCTCGAGACCAACGTGAACATGGCCGGGGGCCAGCCGGTGTCGATGGAGAACCTGGCCGCCACCTACGAGCTGTGCCGACGCCACGGCATCCTCGTGATGCTCGACGCCACCCGGGCCCTCGAGAACGCCTGGTTCATCAAGCAGCGCGAGCCGGGGTACCAGGACTGGTCCGTGGCGCAGATCCTGCGCCGCATCTGCGACTACTCCGATGGCGCCACCGTCTCGTCGAAGAAGGACAACCTGGTCAACATCGGCGGGTTCCTGGCGCTGCGCGACCCGGAGCTCGCCCGCAAGGCGCGCGCCCTCGTCGTCGTCTTCGAGGGCCTCCACACCTACGGCGGCATGTCGGGACGCGACATGGAGGCGCTGGCCCGCGGCATCCGTGAGATGGTGGCCACCGACGACCACGCCGCCGCCCGGATCGGCCAGGTCGAGTACCTCGGCAACGCCCTCGCCGACGCCGGGGTGCCCATCGTGCACCCCATCGGAGGCCACGGGGTGTTCCTCGACGCCAGGGCGATCCTCCCCCACCTCCCGCAGGACCAGTTCCCGGCCCAGGCGCTCACCGCGGCGCTCTACGTCGACTCCGGGGTGAGAGGCATGGAGCGCGGCATCGTCTCGGCGGGGCGCGACCCCTCCACCGGCGATCATCGTCATCCCAGGCTGGAGCTGGTGCGCCTCGCCATCCCCCGCCGGGTCTACACCCAGGCCCACATGGACGTCACCGCCGAGTCGGTGATCGAGGTGCTGAAGCACCCCGAGCAGGTGCAGGGGCTGCGGTTCACCTACGAGCCGGAGGCGCTCCGTTTCTTCCAGGCCCGCTTCGAGCCGGTGAGCTGAGCTGAGATTCTCTCGTCCCCCCTGGGACCAGGGGGGAGCAGGCGAGGCGCCGGCGAAGCTGCCCCCTCACAACAGCCAGTCCCAGACGAGCCAGAGGAGAACCGCCAGCACCCCGGCCACCAGGAACATCGCCACTGCCATGCGGCGGGCCTCGGTGCCGCCGAGCCGCCGCACCTCCTGGTCGCCCACCGCCTCCTGCAGGTCGGCGACCGCGGTGCCGTCGGGGAGGGTGGCGCCGGGCCATGCCTCCGCCAGCGGGTCGAGCACGAAGCGCCGCTCCCGCATCCGGGGATGGGGCACGGTGAGCCCCGGCTCGTCGATCGTCTCCGCCCCGTACACCAGGAGGTCGAGATCCAGGGTGCGGGGCCCCCATCGTTCCCGGCGCTGCCGCCCGGCGGCCGCCTCGATGGCGAGACACTCCTCGAGGAGGCGGCGGGCCGGCAGCTCCGTGTCCAGCACCACCACCGCGTTGAGGTAGGGGCCCTGGTCCGGTCCCCCCACCGGGGCCGTCTCGTAGACCGACGACGTCGCCACGATCTCTCCGAGGGTGGCGAGCTCACGGCGGGCTGCGTCGAGATGGGCGGCGCGGTCTCCGAGGTTCGACCCGAGCCCGATCGCGGCCCGCGTGGTCACACCCTGGCGGCGATGTAGCGGCGACCCTCCGGCCCCAGGGCACGGCCCGTGATCTCCTGGATCACCGACGTCGCCACCACCGGGTCCTTGATGAGGCCGGCGTGAACCAGGTAGCCGCCGAGCAGGCCCACCAACAGGTCGTCGATGAGGTCACGATGCACCAGCACCGACGCTCCCGGGACCCCCAGCGCATCGTCGAAGACGGCGAAGACCTTCTCGACCTCGGGTGGCTCCAATTCGCCATCGACCGGATGGTGGAGGAAGCGAAACTCGGCAAGCTCGTAGGCGGCTTGGTTCTGATTGCTGGCGAGCAGCGACAGGACCGTGTTGATCCCCTGGTCCGAGAGCCACAGGATCTCCTCTTCGCGGCGAACCCGCCGATGCTGGAAGCCGTGTCCGCCGATCCTCTCGGAGATCGCGAGGCGACCCGTGATCACCCAGGTGAACCCTCTCGGTTCGAGCCCTGCCACCTCACGCCCCTTCGCTGTCGTCGTCGTGCGAAGACCGAACGATAGCGTCGGCGACGCGCCCCACCTGTACTGCGGCAGGGACGTTGTGGACCCGCAGCACAGCGGCTCCGGCCTGGATCGCCAGGGCCAGGGTGGCCCCGGTGGCGAAGTCCCTCGCTTCGGGCGGTGCGGGGTGCCCGGCATGCTCCAGGATGGCGCCCAGCGTCGACTTGCGTGACGTCCCGAGCACCACCGGGTACCCGGCCGCCACCAGCTCGTCGAGGCGGGCGAGCAGCGCCACGTTGTGGGCGCGGGTCTTGCCGAACCCGATCCCCGGATCGAGGCAGAGGTGGTCACGCTCGATGCCGGCGGCCTCGACCAGGGCGGCCCGGTCGCGCAGCATGCCGCCGACCTCGGAGACAACGTCGGCGTACTGCGGATGGAGCTGCATGGTGTGGGGATCACCCTGCATGTGCATCAACACCACCCCGGCCCCCGCCTCGCGGCACACTTCAACCATGGCGGGCTCACGCAGCGCCGTGACGTCGTTGATCGCCTCTGCCCCGGCATCCAGCGCCGCCGCCGCCACCACCGGCTTCGCGGTGTCGACCGACACCACGATCCCCTGTCTCACCAGGCCTGACACCACCGGGAGAACCCTCTTGGTCTCCTCGTCGGCTGAGACCTCGCCGGCTCCGGGACGGGTCGACTCGCCCCCGACGTCGATGATGTCGGCGCCCTGCTCCCACATGGCCGCTCCGTGGGCGACGGCGGCGACCGTCTCCGCCACGGCGTCCCCGAAGAACCGGCCCCCGTCCGAGAAGGAGTCGGGGGTGACGTTGAGCACGCCCATGATGAGCGTGTGGTCCGCGGTGCTCAGCGTCCGGGTGCGGAGCCGCCACGTGATGGGCGACCGATCCAGCATGGAACGGTCAGTCCTTCTGCGGCTGGGGGTCGTCGCTCCGCGTCTGGGTCGCCACCCGGCTCCCGTCTTCGACGTGCCCGTTGCCGGGAAGCCGGATCCGGATCGCCCCGGTCTCGGAGTGCTCCCACTTGGGCAGGTCGGAGAAGATCGCCGCCACCTCGTTGCCGTCGAGGGTCTCGCGCTGCAACAGCTCGTTGGCGATGGCGTTCAGTGCCTCACGATGGGTCATGAGGATGGAGCGGGCCTCCTCGTGGGCCTGAGTCATCAGCTTGCGGATCTCCTCGTCGATGGCGGCCGCCACCTCGTCGGACACCTCGTTGGCCCTGGTGTAGTCACGGCCCAGGAAGACCTCGCCCTCGGGGCGGCCGTAGCGCAGTGGCCCAAGCCGGTCGCTCATGCCGTACTCCGTCACCATGCGGCGGGCCAGGTCCGTGGCCTTGTCGATGTCGTTCGAGGCCCCGGTGCTCGGGTCGCCGAACACGATCTCCTCGGCGGTGCGGCCCCCGAGGGCGTAGGCGAGCTGATCGACCAGCTCGCTGCGGCGCTCGAAGTGCTTGTCCTCGGTGGGGAGGGCGAGGGTGTAGCCGCCGGCCCGGCCCCGCGGGATGATCGTGACCTTGTGGATCGGGTCGAGACCGGGGAGCACATGGCCGACGAGGGCATGGCCGCCTTCGTGGAAGGCGGTGAGGGTGCGCTCCTCCTCCGAGATCACCCGGCTGCGCCGCTCCGGACCGGCGATGACCCGGTCGATCGCCTCCTCCAGCTCCCCCATGCTGATGCGGTCCTTGTCACGGCGAGCCGCCAGCAGCGCCGCCTCGTTGATGAGGTTGGCCAGGTCGGCGCCGGTGAAGCCGGGAGTCTGGCGAGCCAGCACCTTGAGATCGACGCCCTCGACGAACGGCTTGCCCTTGGAGTGAACCGCCAGGATCGCCTCCCGGCCTCGAAGGTCGGGACGATCGATGACGATCTGCCGGTCGAAACGTCCCGGGCGGAGCAGCGCCGGGTCGAGGATGTCGGGGCGGTTGGTGGCGGCGATCACGATCACGCCGGTGTTGACGTCGAACCCGTCGAGCTC
>CAYUDA010000172.1:0-3980 GCA_964443425.1 uncultured Acidimicrobiaceae bacterium | reverse complement strand
TACGCCAACGTCTACGGCCCGCGCCAGGACCCCCACGGCGAGGCAGGGGTCGTCGCCATCTTCACCCAGAAGCTGTTGCGCGGCGAAGCTCCGGTGATCTTCGGGGATGGCAGCCAGCTCCGCGACTACGTGTTCGTCGAGGACGTGACCGACGCCTGCGTGCGCGCCGCGCAACGCGGCGGCGGTGTCTACCTCAACATCGGAACCGGTCGTGAGACCTCGGTGATCGAGATGTTCCGGCTGCTGCGGAACCTGACCGGGGCCAAGGTCACCGCCGGCTTTGCCGACGCCAAGGCCGGTGACATCCCCCGCTCCAGCCTCGATGCCACCCGGGCCAAGCGGCATCTCGGTTGGGAGCCGTGGACGCCGCTGGAGGACGGGCTACGGCAGACGGTGGACTGGTTCCGGGCCCAGCTGTAACGCCACCGGCGGCGTGCCCGGCAGTCAGTTGGAGGTCGGTTCCATCGGCCGCGGCGGGCGCCGGATGATGTTGACGATGAAGCGCGGGTTGTTGCTCAGGTAGCGTCGCGCCAGGCGACGGGGTTCCCGTGCCAACCGGTAGAGCCACTCCAGCCCGAGGCGCTGCATGAGCCGCGGGGCGCGAGGGAGGAGCCCGGCGTTGAAGTCGAATGCGGCACCCACCCCGAGCACGGCGTGGGCGGTGAGCCGGGGCATCATCCGATGCATCCACCGCTCCTGCTTGGGAGCTCCGAGGCCGACCCAGACGATGTCGGTGCCGCTTCGGTTGAGCATCTCCACCACCTCGTCCTCCTCGGCGTCGGTGAGGGGACGGAACGGTGGGGTGTAGGTGCCGACGATCTCGACGCCCGGGATCCGCTCGGCCATTCGCGTCGCCAGCAATTCGGCGACCCCTTCGGCGCCTCCATAGAGGAAGTGCTTCCAGCCACGTTCCACGCCTTCGGCACACACCGCCGGCATCAGGTCCGGTCCCGGCACCCGGCTCATGTGCTTGAAGCCTGCCCAATGCCCGGCCCAGACCATCGGCATGCCGTCGGGTACGGTGAGTCCGGAGCCGTTGTGGATGGCGCGCAGCTCAGGATCCGCCTGTGACTCCATCACGCTGTGAACCCCGGTGACGCACACGTAGTGGTGGGCGCCCTCGTCGATCCAGCGGGCCAACTCCCGGATGGCGGCCTGCTGATCGACCGCGCTGACACCGACGCCGAGTACGTCAACTCGAGGAATGTGATCTGATCCCACCATGCAGAATGCCCCCAGCAATCGTTCCCGCCGGGTGGGACGGCCGTGGCACGACCTTCCGGGCCCGGCTTCTCCTGGCCCACACTGAGCGTAGGATCGCCGCCACTCGCAGTCAATGATGGTGGGGTTTGCTGACCTACGTTGGGGGATTCTCGAGGGCATCTAGCTCATCGACGGTGGTGGGCCAGTCTCCTTTGAGGAGGCGGCTCAGGGAGCGGTCGGCGAGGATCCGGCCCCCGGTCTGGCAGCCCGGGCAGTAGTTCGTCTCCCGCGAGGCGTAGACGATGCGCTGAACCGTGGTGCCGCACACCGGACAGGGCTCCCCGTACTTGCCATGCACCGCCATCGCGGGATGAAAGGCGGTCACCTTGGTGGGGAACCCGTCGCCGGTGTCGGCCCGCCGTATCTCGACCCAGCGAGCCAGCGTCTCTCGGGCCGCGGCGTGGAGCCGGGCGATCTCCTCCTCGCTGAGGTTCGTGTTCATCTGGAGTGGGGAGAGGCGGGCGGCGTGGAGGATCTCGTCGGCGAAGGCACCACCGATCCCGGAGAGGCGGCGAGCGTCCGACAAGGCCCGCTTGAGGGTGTGGCGCTCCGCCAGCAGCCCACGGCGGAAGGCGTCGAGGGAGCTGCCCTCGATCTCGAGCCCACCGGGGTCGAGGGCAGCCAGTGCCTCGCGGCCCCGCACCAGGTGCAGCGAGGCGCGACGTTTGGTGCCGGCTTCGGTGAGGAGCAGCGTGCCGGTGTCGAAGTCGAAGGCGGCGAGCCCGATCTTCCCGGGGATCGCCTTGTGCTGGTCGTGCCACTGGAGCCGTCCTGCCACCATGAGGTGGAGCACCACGAAGAGGTCGCCGGTCAAGCCGAGGACGAGGCGCTTCCCGAGACGCTCCAAGCCGGTGACGGTGTGGCCCTCCGCCGTCTCCAGCGGCGGGTCGAAGGTCTTGAGCAGGGAGAAGGACCGGACTCGGACCCCCTCGAGCCGGTGCCCGGCGACGCGGCGCTGGAGCGCTTCGAGGTAGACGACGATCTCGGGCAGTTCGGGCATGCTCAGCGGAAGAGATCCTCGGGCGCCGGTCGCACCAAATCGGTGGCCCGCCCCGATCCGGTCGGCCACGCCACCCCCCGCACCACGGCGGCCGGTACCCCCGCGGACTTTCCCATCACCAGGTCGGCGGCGGCCGCGATCTCGTCGACGACGGCGATCTCGGTGACCCGCAGCTCACGGCCCGCGGTGTCGGTGGTGCCCTTCAGGTCGAGCAGCGCCGCCATGCCGGAGATGCCGATGGCGACATCGGTGAGGCCGCGGCGCCAGGGCCGGCCGAAGGTGTCGGAGATGATCACGGGGACGTCGCAGCCGGTCTCGTTCCGGATGCGCATCCGGATGCCGTGGGCGGAACGGTCCGGGTCGAGGGGCAGCAGCACCGCGGTACCGGGGGCGGCGTTGGAGCGGTCGACACCGGCGTTGGCGCAGATGAAGCCGTGGTGGGTCTGGGCGATGACGAGATCGCCGCGGCGGCGTACCACGGCCGCCGCCTCCTGCTCGGCCAGTCTCCGGTAGCCGGCATCGTCGGCGACGGGAACGACCCGGCCCTCCGCCTTGGAGACGATCTTGTGGGTCACCACGAGCACGTCGCCGTCCTGCAACGCCACCCCGCCGTCGTCGGCGGCGGCGAGCACCGCGGCGGCGATGTCGTCGCCTTCCCGGATCTCCGGGATGCCGGTGAGGGGGATGAGCTTCACGGTCATTTCGGCGTCATCGTACGCTCATGGGCCCGTGGCCAGGGCGCAGATCCAGGCGCCGAAGCGTGCCGCGGCGGCGGGATCACCCAGTCGGGTGTCGGCGGCGAGAACCTCGAGCCCCGGCCGGGTCAGCGCGGTGTCGGCGATGTCGGCGCGGTCGACCACGAGGTGGCTGAGCAGGCCGTCGTAGGCGGCAAGGACCCCGGCGGTGCCGGCGGGGAGGCCCAGCGACGCCATGACCCGATCGGCGGGACCTTTCAGGGCCTTGCCGCCGAAGAGCGGGCTGACCGCCACCACCAGCTCCTTGGCGGTCACCGCTTCCCTCACCCCTGGCACCGCCAGGATGGGCCAGATCGACAGTGGGGGATTGGAGGGGGCGATCACGACCAGGTCTGCGGCCGCGATCGCCTCCCGCACCCCGGGGGCGGGGCGGGCCTGGGCGGCTCCCTCGTAGTCGAGAGCGGCGACCTCGTCGCGGTGGCCCCGCACCGCGAAGTACTCCTGGAAGTCGAGGCGCTCGCCGCCGGGCGTGGTGATCTTGGTGCGCACCGGGTCGTTGCTCACCGGGAGCACGGTGGGCACGACCCCGAGGCCGGTGCAGATGGCGGAGGTGGCGGCGGAGAGCACGGCCCCGGCGTCGAGTGCCGCGGTGCGTTGCAGGCAGGTGGCGAGATCCCGATCGCCGAGGCGGAACCGGGTGTCGACGCCGCGCGCCGCGAGATGCTGCATCACGGTGAAGGTGTCGCCCGCCATTCCCCAACCCGCCGGACCCTCCACCCCGGCGAGGGTGTAGACCACCGTATCGAGGTCGGCGGAGACATGCACTCCGTAGATCCGATCGTCGTCACCGACGTTGACCACAACGGTCAGGTGGGCCGGGTCGAGGGTGAGGGCGAGGGCCCGCGCCATGCGAGCGCCGCCGACCCCGCCGGCGAGCGCCACCGTGCGGAGATTGCGGTATATGACTGGCGCCTCCAGAATGCTCCCCATGTCCTCGCGTTCCGCGGACGCGCCTCCCGTCT
>CAYUDA010000171.1:0-3991 GCA_964443425.1 uncultured Acidimicrobiaceae bacterium | reverse complement strand
ACACCCTCGAAGAAGCGTGCTCCGGGGCGAGGCTGCTCCGCCGCCATGGGCGCGACCACGATGACGAGGTCGAGAGGCTCCGGATTGGCGAGGAGGAGATCGGCCGACGTTCCGCTGGAGATCCCTCCGTCGATGTACCAACGATCCCGGATCTTCACCGGTTGGAACAGGAACGGAACCGCGGTGGACGCTGCCACCGCACGTTTCAGGCTGACCGGGGGCGCCGCCTCTGTGCCGAAGGGAACGCGGCGTCGTCCCGCGAGGTCGTAGGCGACGATCACGGTAGGGCGGTCGGGCCACGAGTCGGCGAGGTCTCCCAGTCTCTCCTCCAGCCATTCGGAGAGCCCGGCGGTGGTGTAGAGGGCAGGGCTCCCGAGCACGAGACGGAGGTCAGGATGGAGTAGGCCGGGAAGCACCCCCCGCCGCACCCACCGCAGCATCCCACGAGGCCGGGTGCGCCGGTACACCTTCTCTCGCAAGAACGCGGCTGCGTCCTCGTCGGTGCCGGCGTCGCCCACCAGCGTCTCGAGCGTCGCTTGGTCGCCGCGCACCATGGCGGCTGCCAAGGCGCCGCATGAGGTACCGACGATGACGTCGGCGCGGTTCGGGCTCCAGCCGGTCGCCATCTCCAGCGCGATCAGAGTGCCGAACTGGTACGCGGCGCCGGTGATGCCCCCTCCGCCGAGGACCAGGCCAACCGAACTCACGGGGACGTAGGTTACGCCCGCCGGGAACGCTGAGCGGGGTAGGGTGCGCCGCCATGGCATCCCGACGCATCTTCCGTCCCCTCGTCGCGTCCGACCGGCCCGCCGTCAAGGCATTGCTGGCCGAGGTCGCCGAGCACGACGGCCGCCCCGGCCTCTCGGAGTACAAGCAGCTCCATGCCCTCGGTGACGAGGAGACCCGGGTGGTGGTGCTGCAGCGAAGCGATGACGGAGGCCTGGTCGGATACGGGCAGGCAGCGTGGCATCACCCAGGCAAGGTGGGGGGGAACGGGCACTGGGCGATCGAGATGGCGCTGCATCCATCGGCGCGTTCCGACCAGATCCTCGACCAGCTCTTGGCGGAGACGATCGCGGCCGTGGGAGGAAAGGGTCGGATCACCGCCTGGGCGTGGGATCCGTTCATGGGTGAGGCGATGGAGCGGCGGGGATGGGTGGTGACTCGCGCCCTCCACGAGATGCGGCGCTCCCTCCCCCTGCTCCATGAGGCGCCACTTCCGCCCGGGGTTCGCCTCGACGGGTTCGAGCCCGGCGTCGACGAGGCGGCATGGCTGGCGGCGAACAACGCCGCCTTCGACGGGCACCCCGAGAACGGGGCCCTCACCTTGGAGGACCTGGAGCACAAGGTGGCGCAGCCGTGGTTCGATCCCGCCGGCCTGCTCATGGCACGGTCCGGAGGGCGCCTTGTGGGGAGTTGCTGGACGAAGCTGCATCCGGGCGGACTCGGCGAGATCTACATCATCGGGGTCCGCCCCGAGGCGCGGGGCCGCGGTCTCGGCTTGGCGCTGGTCGTGGCCGGACTCGAAGACCTCCACAGCAGGCAGGGAGCTTCGGCGGCCATGCTCTATGTCGACGAAGCGAACGAAGAAGGACTGCGTCTCTACCGAGGGCTCGGGTTCCGCACCACCCTCGTCAACCGAGAGTACGAGGAGGGCTGAACGGCCCGAAGTCCTGCCCGCACGAAGGGCAGCTCACATCGCTCTCATCGGTGGGAGCCAAGCACCACGGGCACGGAAGATCGGGGAGTGCCGCCTCGTCGTCGATGACGAGGACGCCGGCGGCAAGACCGGTTCCGTCTTCGATTGAAGCCGGAGAGCCGTCGACCATGACGGCCCGTCCCGCCAGCAGGGTGATCAGGCGACCGACCATGAACATCGCTGACCCTTCGTCGACCTGACGACATGGTACGGCGCAGCTGCCGGGATCGCGAGGACCCTCGGCGGCGCCGTCACGACGGGGATTCGGGCTCGGCGATGGAACCGGTGACGGCCCGGCGCAGTTCAGCGACGAGGTATCCATAGTCGGTGAGACCGCTGCGCATCGAGTTCTCGGCGGTGTAGACCAGCATCATTCCGGCGTGATAGACGGTCCATCGGTCGAGCTGACCCCGTTCCAGGCGCTTGCCGTATCCGTCTTGGAATGCGGAGGCGGCGTTGGGCCCGGCTTGGAGCCCGATGAGCCAGGTCGCCTTCGCGAGATCCCACTCCGGCGGGGCGAGCGTGGCCCACTCCCAGTTGATCAACGTGACCTTGCCCTTGTCGTCCACCAAGAAATTCTCCGGGACGGTGTTGGTGTGAGCGATGCGAGGGGAGGAGGCATACGGGGGGCGCACGTTGCGGGCTTCGGCCACCGCTTCGGCAGAGAGCCCGAGCCGGCCCCGGTATCGCTCGAGGCGGCGGAAGGTGGAGACGAAATCGACGGTCACCCACTCCTGGTCGATGCCGCGGGCAAGGTTGGAGACGCGCTCGGGCGGGGCATCGTGGATGCTGCGCAGGATCTCGCCCGCCTTCTTCGCCAGGCCCGGGTTCTCCGGCAGGGTGCCGAGACTCCAGCGTCCCGCGTCCTCGAAGATGGCCCAGTGAGTCTCTTCCTCGGCGCCTCGCTCCAGCAGCACCGGCAGCCCGGGGAGGTCATGGAGGGCCTCGAGGGCGTGCCGCTCCCGCCGATCCCGGGCCGACGTTCCGTAGACCTTGGCGACGCGGGTACCGTCCTCCGACCACAGCCGATACACCCGGTTGGCGCCGCGGGCGCGCTCGATACCCGACAGCTCCTGGACACGCCCACCCTTCGCCAGGCGCTCGGCGATCCGCATTGTCTCCAAACCGGTACCTTCCGTTCGCTGTCGCTCGCCGCATTCTCTCACGCTTCGGGCTGACGTGGCGGGATTCGCGGTACGCTTACCGACCTGTTCAGTCGAGAGGAAACGCAATGGCGGCCGTGCACCTGACCTTCCCAGATGGCTCCACGCGGGAGTTTCCCGAGGGTGTCACCGGAACCGAGGTCGCGGCGGGCATCGGGCCACGCCTCGCCAAGGCGGCGGTCGCCGCCGAGCTGGAGGGCCAGCCGATCGACCTGACTCGGCCGATCACGACCGATGGCACCTTCGCCGTGGTCACCGCCAACACCGAAGAGGGGCGCCACATCATCCGCCACTCGGCTGCCCATGTGATGGCCCAGGCCGTGCTCGACCTGTTCCCGGGCGCCTCCTTCGCCATCGGGCCCCCCATCACCGATGGCTTCTATTACGACTTCGAGGTGGAGCAACCCTTCACCCCCGAGGATCTGGAGCGGATCGAGGCGCGGATGGAGGAGATCATCGCCGAGGACCAACCGTTCGAGCGCGAGGTGGTCTCGATCGACGACGCCCTCGCCGAGTTCGCCGACCAGCCCTTCAAGATCGAGATCATCCAGGGAGTCGAGGAGACGGAGGGCGCCGGCGGCTCGGAGGTCTCGTTGTACCGCAACCGGGACTTCGTCGACCTGTGCCGTGGTCCCCACCTTCCCTCCACCGGCCGGATCCCGGCGGTGAAACTGATGCGCAGCGCCGGCGCCTACTGGCGCGGCGACGAGACCAAGCAGCAGCTGCAGCGGATCTACGGCACCGCGTGGGAGTCGCGCAAGGACCTGGAGGCCTACCTGGAGCGCCTCGCGGAGGCGGAGCGCCGCGACCACCGCAAGTTGGGCCAGGAGCTGGAGCTCTTCTCGTTCCCTCCCGAGCTGGGCAGCGGGTTGGCGGTATGGCATCCCAACGGGGGTCTGCTGCGCACCATCATCGAGGACTACAGCCGGAGGACCCACCTCGCCCACGACTACAAGATCGTGGCGTCACCGCACGTCGCGAAGGCCGAGCTGTGGCAAACCTCCGGCCACCTCGACTGGTACGCCGAGGGCATGTATCCCGGGATGGAACTCGACGAGCAGACCGAGTACCGCTTGAAGCCGATGAACTGCCCGTTCCACATCCTCATCTTCCAGAGCCGGGGCCGCAG
>CAYUDA010000170.1:0-4062 GCA_964443425.1 uncultured Acidimicrobiaceae bacterium | reverse complement strand
GGCTCAAGGAAGCCGCCGAGAAGGCCAAGATCGAGCTGTCGTCGGTGGCCGAGACCGAGATCAACCTTCCCTTCATCACCGCCACCTCGAGTGGCCCGATCCACCTGCTCCAGACCCTGACCCGTTCCGAGTTCGAGCACATGACCGAGGACCTGGTGGAGCGCACCCGCGCCCCCTTCAAGCAGGCCGTCAAGGACGCCGGGATCGAGGTCGGGGACATCGACTTCGTGATCCTGGTCGGGGGCTCGACCCGGATGCCGCCGGTGCAGAATCTGGTGCGTGAGCTGGCGGGGAAGGACCCCCATCAGGGCGTCAACCCAGACGAGGTCGTTGCCCTCGGCGCCGCCATCCAGGCCGGCGTGCTGAAGGGTGACGTCAAGGGCATCCTGCTCCTCGACGTGACGCCGCTGACGCTCGGCGTCGAGACCGAGGGTGGCGTCTTCACCCGCATGATCGAGCGCAACACCACCATCCCGACCCGCCGCAGCGAGATCTTCACCACCGCGGCCGATGGCCAGCCCGAGGTCGAGATCCACGTGTTGCAGGGCGAGCGGGCCATGGCCGGCGACAACAAGTCGCTGGGGCGCTTCAAGCTGCCCGGGATTCCTCCCGCCCCGCGCGGCGTGCCGCAGATCGAGGTCACCTTCGACATCGACGCCAACGGCATCGTCTCGGTGTCGGCCAAGGACCTGGGGACGGGCAAGTCGCAGCAGGTGACGATCACCGGTGGCACCGCCCTGGCCAACGACGACATCGAACGCATGGTGCACGACGCCGAGGAGCACGCCAACGAGGACACGAAGCGGCGGGAGCACGCCGAGGCGAGGAACCAGGCCGACCACGTCGCCTACCAGACCGACAAGATGCTCGGCGAGCACGGCTCCAAGCTCAGCGACAACGAGAAGGCCGAGATCGAGGACAAGATCACGGCGCTGCGCAAGCTTCTCACCGACGACGCCGCCACCGAGGAGTTGACCAAGGCGACCCAGGAGACCTTGACCGCCTCCCAGATCCTCGGTCAGCGGGTCTACGAGGCATCGCAGGCGTCGGGCGCGGCCGCATCGGCCGGCGAGCCGGCAGAAGGCGGCGACGACGTGGTCGAGGCCGAGATCGTGGAGGAAGGCGAGGAGGGCTGATGCCCTCCCCGCCGGAGACAACATGAGGAAGCACACCGCATTGCCCGAAGACCACCTGCCCACCCCCGCGGAGACCCTGGACGAATTGCTCGGTGACGAGGAGCCGGGGACCGGCGCCGAACTCGAGGTGATCGAGCCCGAGCCGGGATCCGCCACCCCCGCCGACCTCGGCCTGGAACTCCCCGAAGATCCGGCGGAGGCCGAGGCGCGCCTCCTCACCGCAGTGGCCGAGGCGCGCAGCGAGGCAGGCGAATACCTCGACACCCTGCAGCGAGTGGCGGCCGAGTTCGACAACTACCGGAAACGGACCGAGCGCGATCATGCCGACACGGTGCTGCGGGCATCGCAGCGGCTCATCGAGCGCCTGCTGCCCACCCTCGACAGCTTCGACGCCGCCCTCGGCTACGAGGCCGGCTCGGAGGGCGAGGTGTCGATCCTCGAGGGGCTCCGCTCGACCCATGACCTGTTGATGGAGACGCTGGCCGGCGAGGGCTTCGCCCCGATCGCGGCCAACGGCGTGCCCTTCGACCCGGCCGTCCACGAGGCGGTCGCCGGACCCAGTGAGGAGGGAGACGGAGAGCTCGTCGTCCGGGAGCTGCGACGGGGATACACCCTGCGGGGTCGTGTCGTCCGCCCGGCCCTGGTGACGGTGGAGCACACGTGAAGACGATGAGGAAAGAATGGCTCGACACCGACTACTACGCGGTGCTCGGCGTCGAGAAGGGCGCTTCCGCCAAACAGCTCAAGCAGGCGTACCGCAAGCTGGCCCAGAAGTACCACCCCGACGCCAACGGCGGCGACGTCAAGGCCGAGACCCGGTTCAAGGAAGTGAACGAGGCCTACGAGGTGCTCGGCGACGAGGAGACCCGCAAGGAGTACGACCACGTCCGTGACATGGGCTACTTCGTCGGCGGGCCCGGTGGTGATCAGCAGTACGTCCGGGTCGAGGACCTCCTCGGTGGGGCCGGCGGGTCGCCGTTCGACCTGCTCGGAGGCCTCGGCGACCTGATCGGCCGGGCCGGAGGCGCCCGCACTGCCGGCGCCGGTGCACGGCGACCGCGTCCGGGTCCCGATCTCTCCTCCGAGATCGGCCTCACCTTCCACGAGGCGATCTCTGGCACGACCCGTACCCTCAACCTGAACGGGCAGGTCGTCAAAGTGAAGATCCCGAAGGGGGTGGCCAACGGAGCCCGAATCCGGGTCAAGGGCAAGGGAGGCTCCGGCGCCAACGGGGGCCCGCCCGGCGACCTCTACGTGACGGTCCGGGTCGCCTCCCATCCGGTCTTCGGCCGGACCAGGAAGAACCTGACGCTCACGGTCCCGGTGACGTTCCCGGAGGCCGCCCTCGGGGCCGACATCGACGTCCCGACGCTCTCCGGCTCGGTCCGGCTCCGGATCCCGGCCGGTACCCCGAGCGGGAAGACCTTCCGCGTCCGGGGCCACGGCGTCGAGACGGGCGACGGCACCACGGGCGACCTCCTCGTCACCGTGGAGGTGGCGGTCCCAACCGAACTGAGCGACGAAGAGAAGTCTGTTCTCGAGCGGCTGCGTGACGAGCATCCCGGCGAGAACCCGAGAGCACACCTGGGGGTGTGAACGATGGCGCAGAAGGACAGTGCGGTCTACATCATCTCGGTCGCCGCCGAGCTGGCAGGGGTGCATCCCCAGACGCTCCGCATCTACGAGCGCAAGGGACTCATCGAGCCCTACCGCACCCCCGGCGGCACCCGCCGCTATTCGGACGAGGACCTGGAGCGGCTTGGCCTGATCCAGGAGTTGACGTCGCGGGGGGTGAACCTGGAGGGAGTGCGGCGGATCCTCGGCCTCCAGGAAGAGAATCGCCGGCTCCGAAGCCAGGTGGATCGGTTGCGCCGCCTGCTCGGCGAGGCCGAGGTTCGGCACAGTGGCCGCCCGGTCCCCGACGAGGGGACGGTGCACACGGTGACGGTACGGACCCGCCGCAACCTTCCCGACGTTCGTCGCCGCCGCCTCTTCGAGTAGATCGGACGGGTGGCGGCCCGGCCACGATCACCCGTCAGACCGTGATCACGCCAACCCGGCCCGAACGCGACGGCGGGGCGGCCACAGCCGCCCCGCACGCTCGGAACTCGCCGGTTTCGCGACGAATGGTGTCCGATCGAGCGATCTAGCGAAGGATCACTGAGTCGCTCTGCTGAACAAGTGCGACCATGAGACCCTCGACCGCCTGGCGATCGACGATCTTCGGAGCTTCGTAGTTCACTGCTTCCCACCTTCCTGTTCGTGGATTCCCCTACAACGAGTGAACCCCGGCCGGGAGAAACCCAACCCCCTGGACGCGGGGATCCGCCTTTCGATCAAAGCGTCAGTCTGTCAGGTTGGCGTCGCTGCTCTGGATGAATACACCCATCAGACCTTCGACCGCCTGGCGATCAACGATCGCCGGAGCTTCGTAGTTCATGCCTCCCCTCCTTTCGGCTCCCTCATGGACGCCCGACTCTATGAACCGAGCCGGACCGAGGGAAGGAAATGCTGAGTCGGCTAGCCCACATTTAGCTAGGCAATCGGGGAAGCCCGCCGACCCGGCCGCCCTATACCATCCTGACCTGATGGATCCGAACACGATGGCCTTCCTGGAGGGCCGCACCATCCAGGTCGCCGGCATCCCCACCCGGTTCACCGGTGCCACCGAGGACCGGGCAGCCGCCATGGCTTCCATGCTCGGCCACGAACCGTCGGCGGACACCGATCCCGCCGTCTTCGTGACGTTCGGCACGGCTGCACCGTCTCTCCCGCACGGTGCCCCCGACCAGGTTCACGACGACCTCGACGTCTGGACCCGCCCCGACGGGCTCTGGCTCCGGCACGGCGGCGGGGTGACGGCCCGGGTCGCGGGTGACGAAGCTGTGATCGGAGGACCGGTCACGGACAGCTGGTTCGTGTTCCG
>CAYUDA010000169.1:0-4075 GCA_964443425.1 uncultured Acidimicrobiaceae bacterium | reverse complement strand
CCGGGCCGATCTCGCCATCTGCGTCGTCGACCCGTTCCGGGCGGGCCACGAGCTGAGGTACTGGCCGGGGGAGGCCAACCTGCGCCGCGCCGATGTCGTGATCATCAACAAGGTGGACACCGCCCCGCCCGAGGGCATCGAGCTGGTGCGGCGCAACGTGGCGGAGGCCAACCCCGATGCGGTGGTGGTCGAGGCGGCGTCGCCGATCACGGTGGAGCACCCGGATCTGATCGGCGGGAAGCGTGTCCTCGTCGTCGAGGACGGGCCCACCATCACCCACGGCGGGATGCCGGAGGGCGCCGGAGCGGTGGCGGCCCGCGGTCACGGTGCGGCCGAGCTGATCGACCCCCGGGCCTTCGCCGCAGGCTCGCTCGCCGACGTCTACGCCGCATTCCCGCACATCGGGCCGGTGTTGCCGGCGATGGGGTACGGCCCGCAGCAGCGGGCCGAGTTGGAGGCGACGATCCGGGCCGCGGCTCCCGACACCGTCGTCATCGGGACGCCGATCGATCTCGCCCGCGTCATCGACCTCGGTGACCTGCCCCGCACCAGGGTCTTCTACGAGCTGGAGGAGACGGCCGGGCCCACCTTGGAGGAGCTGCTGGAGCGGTTCCTGGGGTGACCGGGCTCAGCGCCGGGGAGGCGGCGGCTCAGTCGCGGCCCTGTTCCTTCTCGTAGCGGTCGAGGGCTACCACGAACATCAGGAACAAGATCAACGACGCCACCCCGAGCCCGATGGCGGGGATCCTCATCTGGAAGGCGTTGAGGCCGGTGAGGTTGGAGGGGCGCAGTCCCCGCGGGGCGTAGACGATGAACAGCATCGATCCCACCACCAACCAGCCGAACACCGCGGCGCCGGTGATGAGGAAGGCGAGGCGGCGCCCGAGGTTGGTGGAGATCACGAGGAATCCCGACCCCACGAAGGCGAGGACGGCGACCAGGACGATGAGGATCCCCTTGGCGGCGACGGAGAATCCGGTCGGGTTCCCGGCGTCGTCGACCTGGCCGAACACCTTCGCCCAGGCATCGCCGGCGATGCTGCGCATCACGGGGATGAACGCCAGCACCACCACCACGAGCAGGGTCAGTCCCAGCTTCTCGAGTGAGCTGAGCCCCCGCTCGTCGCCGGCGAGGACGGCGAGACGGCCCGGCAGGTGACGGGTGCGGTGCATCACAGCGACCTCTCGTAGGTGACGATGAGTTCGATGTCGTCCTGGCTGAGGATCTCCCCGAACGCCGGCATGCCGCCAACGCCGCTGAGGCCGTTGACGCCGTAGTGGGAATCGGCCTGCGCTCCCTGGATCACGAATTTGACATGGTCCTCGAAGGTGGGGAACTGGGTGACGGCCCGCCCGTCTCGCAGCGCCGGCGCCCAGGCTCCGGTCCCCGCGGCCTGCTCGAAGGCCACCCCGGCGCTGTACCCGGCGGTGTGGCAGCGGGCGCAGTACGCGTTGAAGAGGCCGACGGCGCGGGTGGCGTCGGCCAGGTCGAGGCCGGTGCGGGAGGCTACCTGCTCGAAGTCGACGTCCCAGGCTCGTTGCTCCAGCGCGGTCTCGAGGAAGGCGATCCCGTCGTTGGCGCTCCCGAGGAACCGGTCCTGCCGCTCGGCGACGACCTCGAGCTGGAGGTGGGCGGTGTGGAGCTCCTGGATGAAGTGCTCGGCGGAGTCGATGTCCGCCACCGGCCGATCCCGGTCGTCGCTCATGGTGAAGGCGTCGTCGGGGGCGAGCTGGAGCACGAACCGGTCACTGCCCGTGGGGATCACCTCGAAGGTGCGGTTGCCGGCCTCGTCGACCGACTCCTGCACGGTGCGGGTTGTCACCGCGTCGTAGGTGGTGGCGGCGTAGGCGGTGAGCGCGGCTTCGGCCGCATCGGTGAGGCCGTCCCGGTCCCGGTCGGGTCCGGGGGTGCCGCAGGTTGTCCCCACCAGCGCGGCGGAGGCTTCGGTGCAGGTCCCGTCGGCGGAGAGCAGGGCGTCGATGTCGTCCGGCATCTGCTCGATGACGGCGTACTGAGCGGGGGCGTCGACGATGTCGTCGCGGGCGGCGGTTTCTTCGACGATCTGCTTGTGGATGGTCTGTTCGGCGTTCTCGATGCGCTGCAGCGCCAGGGTCACGGCGCCTTCGATCTTGTCGAGGGCCGCGCTCTGCGGGATCTGGATGCTCTTCAGATAGGCCACGACCTGATCGATCTGTTGAGCCGTCATCGATCCGCCGCCGGCGAGCCCGGCCGCCGGCATCGGGGTGCCGTGCCGCCCGTAGGTGATCCAGTGCCGCACCTCGTCCTCGGTATAGCGGAACAACACGTCGTTGATCGACGGCACCACCCACGAGGTGTCGAGGCCGGAGCGGGCCTCGATGAAGGCGGCGCCGCCGCCTCCACCGTCGGCACCGTGGCATACGGTGCATTCGAAGAGCTTCCACCAGCCCAGCCCTTCCTCCAGGTAGTTCTCCTCGATCTTCTGGGCCGCCTCCGCCTGACGATGCGACTCCCCGACGAAGTAGATGGGGAGCAGGATGGCGAGCACCGCAGCTGCGATCGCCGCCGCCGAGAGCACGTGGGTGAGGCGGGTGGTCTCCAGCGCCTCGTCGTCGTCGTAGGGGGTGAGGTTGGGAGGGGGCGTCTCGGGGGGCCGCCGGCGTCGCCGGCTGGTGATCACGAGGAACCCGAGACCGACCAGCAGCACCGCCACGGCGAGGATGAGCACCACCGACCCGAGGCCGACGTTGCTCGGTCCGGCGGGGGTGGCGGGCTCGGCGGTGGCGAGGAGGGGCCAGGGGATCACAGGCAGGAAGGTCCTTGCGGGTACGACGCGGTCTTGTGGTGGGCGCGAGGGGTCTGAAAGATGGTTCCGGTGTTGATGATGAGGTCGCCGGCGTCGTTGACGGCCACCTCGAAGCGGTCCAGGTTGCGGGGGGCCGGTCCGGCCTCGTACTCGCCGTGGAAGTTGTACCGGGAGCCGTGGCAGGGGCATTCGAATCCCTGAGAGGACGTGCACTCCGGGACCCGGCACCCGAGGTGGACGCAACGCTGCCACAGTGCCATCACGCCGGGCTCGACGCCGCCCCCGGCCAGCACCGGGAGACCCTCGAAGGAGCTGCCGGGGACGTCCTTCTCGTCCATGACGACGAGCCAGGACTGGGCGGAGGGGACGAACTTGGGGATGAGTGTGCCGTCGTCCTGGATGATCTCGTCCCGCAACGCGACCAGGTTTCCGGCGTTGATGGGGGTGCCGAAGCCGCCCTTCAGCTTGGGCCAGAGGAACGAGAGCATGCCGAGGCCGAGCGAGGCGAAGAAGGCGCCGGCGAACAGCCCGAAACTGGCCCGGTTGAGGAACTTGCGCCGGGTCACTCCCATCTCGGCGGCCGACACCGCGATGCGGGGGATCCCGGCGGGCGGCTCGTCGCCGGCTGCAGGGTGTGGAACGGGGGCCACCTCGACCGGGCCCGGTTCGACCGGGGGCGGCGCGGCCGGGGCGGGGGGTGCCGGGACGGTCGCATCGGGCTCGAACTCCCCGACGATGGGCCCCGCCGGGCCGCGGCGCCACGCCACCGTGAACACCGCCACGGCCAGCAACGTGGCGGTGGAGATCAAGGTGATCGCGAAGATGGTGGTGGCACTCATCAGAAATCGAAGAACACGCCGTCGACCCATGGGAACGTGAAGCTGAAGCCGGGGCCGCGGAAGAACGAGCCGTAGATGGTGAGCACCGCCGCCGCCATGACGAAGAACGTGAAGAGCATGATCGCCAGCTTGCGGTCGGAGGGTCGCGACGACGGGTTCTTGTCGAGGTAGGGGATGAGGGCGATGCCGATGAGCCCGAAACTGGGGATGATGACGCCGGCGACCTGCGGGTCGAAGTAGGACAGCAGCTCCTGGAGACCGAGGAAGTACCAGGGCGCCTTGGAAGGGTTCGGCTGCTGGTTGAAATTGGCGAACTGCAGTAGCGGGGCGTTGACGAACACCGAGAAGATGATGAGGCCGGCCGTCACCACCATGAGGGCCACGAACTCGATGGCGAGCAGGTGGGGCCAGGTGTTGACCTTGTCGGTGGGCTCCTTCTTCACCTGCTGGA
>CAYUDA010000168.1:0-4099 GCA_964443425.1 uncultured Acidimicrobiaceae bacterium | reverse complement strand
GGTTGGCGAACCCGGCTCGGTACAGCGCCCGGTACAGCCACTCCCCGCTCCGGTCGCCGGTGAACATGCGTCCCGTCCGGTTGGCGCCGTGGGCGGCCGGGGCGAGCCCGACGACGACGAGGCGAGCGGCGGGGTCGCCGAATCCGGGAACGGGACGCCCCCAGTACTCCTCGTCCTGGAAGGCGCGGCGTTTCTCGGCGGCGACCTGCTCCCGCCACGCCACCAGACGGGGGCAGCGGCGACATTCGACCAGGGCCGAGGAGAGGGCCCCGAGTGTGGCGATGCCTGAGGGATCGGCTGCCGGGGTCACTCGGTGGCAGCGGGCAGGAAACCCTTGTCGAAGGAGGTCGTGGCACTCCACAGCATCCAGCCCAGCCCCCGATCGTTGGCGATGTCCTGGAGCTGCATGATCACATCGTCGGGGATGTTGTAGCGCTGCAACCAGGGCCGGTAGATGGAGAAGCCCTCGAGACGGGGGATCCCGGCGTCGAGAGCGGCGGTGACCACCTCGGGAGCGTGATCGTTGGGGTTGTCGAACCCCATCCACCCGGCACGGTAGGTGTAGGTGTAGATCATCGGGCTCAGTACGTCGACCGACTCGGAGAGGGCCTCCGGCTCCTGCCCGATCCCCTCGTCGCCGGAACTCTCCAGGGTGATGGCGAAGATGTCGGCGGCCACCGCGCACCCCATCGGGTTGAGCCGCTCGTAGGCCGCCTTGAGGAAGGCGGCGATGGTCTCGACCCGCTTGGCGGTCGCCTCGGCGCTGTAGTAGTCGCCGTCCCAGGTGAAGTCGTCGAAGGTGAGGGTGGAGATGGTCCCATCGGACGGGAAACGCACGTAGTCGAACTGGATCTCGTCGAAGCCGCGCCGGCATGCTTCCTCGGCGAGGTCGAGTGACAACTTCCAGGCATCGGGGTCGGTGGGATCGAGCCAGGCGAGGTTGCGGTTGTTCACCCACGGCTTGCCGGTGCTGCTGTCGATTGCGGCCAGTTCGGGATGGTGGCGGGCGAGGAAGTCGTCCTGGAAGGTGACGATGCGGGTGATCTTGTAGAGGCCGTGCTCGTCCATGTCCCGGATTCGCTCGTCGAGGTCGTAGTACTCGGCGACCGACCCGATCTCGTGGGCCAGCGGCACCTCGGTGTCCCGCAGCACCACCCCGGCCTCGTTCTTGGTGTCGAGCACGAAGGCATTGACCTCGGTGGTGTCGGCCAGCTCGAGGAGTTGCGCCCACTTCTCGTCGCTCCCGGCGCCGGAGTTGTCGCCGCCGACCCGCAGCGCATGGATCATGCGCGGCTCGAGGTCCACTGCGATCTCATCGCTGGTGGCGTCCCACGTCAGCGTCGCCGGCTCCCACGCCGGCCGCTCCACCGTGAGATCGCCGACCTGGGCCCGCACCAGGCTGAACTCGCCATGGGGGTCGGTGGTGGTGGAGACGTCCCCGAGCGTCACGGTGGCACCGGGGAGTCCCCGGCCGTCGGGACCGCTCACGGTCCCGTTGAGGATCACCGGCTCGAGGCGGACCTGGAGCGGCTCGTCGCCGTCGGGCAGGGCATCGACGACGACGGAGTCCTGATGGAAGCCGGGAGCCCGCACCGTGACCGGCATCGGCTCCTCGTTCCACAGCACGGTGCCGAGTCCGGTGACGTCGGTTGCCACCACCTCGCTCCCGGTGTCGAGTTCGGCAACGATCGGGGTGAGGTCGTCGGCGCCCAGGACGAGGAACGGGATCTCAGGAGCGGGAGGCTCCGGCTGGATCACCGACTCTCCGGCGACGAGGGTGGAAGGGCCGGCGCAGGCCGAGGTGACCAGGGCTGCGGCACCGAGCAGCAGGATGAGTCGCTTCCACATGGACCGTGAGTTTCTCCCGTACACGCCGCCTGCCTGGGGGCCTCCACACCGCGCCCACGGGTGGTGAGGCGAGAGCGGCACCAGGGTAGTAATCGATTGCGGGTTACGCCGACCCGTGATAGGTTCTGCGGGCTTCTCCCCTCCTGAAGGGAAACGCACAAGAAGGGGGGCCGTATGGTCAGCAGGGCCAAAGAGGCGCAACTCTCCGATGCCGTCGGCATCTATCTGGAGGAAGTCGCCACCCACGAGCTACTCACCGCCGACGACGAAGTGCGCCTCGCCCGCGACATCGAGATGGGGCGCCGCGCCGCCGCCCGACTCGAAATAGAGGCAGCCGACCTCCCGGCCGCCGAGCGGCAACTCCTCGCCCGCCAGGTCAGGAGCGGCGACAACGCCAAGGCCGAGTTCATCCGCAGCAACCTGCGGCTCGTGATCTCGATCGCCAAGCGGTACACGGGACGGGGCCTCGACCTACTCGACCTCATCCAGGAGGGCAACCTGGGTCTGATCCGCGCCGTCGAGAAGTTCGACTGGCGCAAGGGTTTCAAGTTCTCCACCTACGCCACGTGGTGGATCCGGCAGGCGATCACCCGCGGCCTCGGTAACAGCGGACGCACCATCCGCCTCCCGGTGCACATGGTCGACGTTGTACGCACCGTGCAGGAGACGGAGGCGGCGCTGAACGACGCGTACCGCCGCCGCCCGACGGTGACCGAGATCGCCCAGACCAGCGGCCTCGACGAGGACAAGATCACCATCGCCCTCACCACCCCCGACGACTGCATCTCCCTCGACCGTCCCGTCGGTGAGGACGGGGACGCCAATCTGGGCGACTTCGTCGAGGACGCCCAGGCGGTCGATCCTTTCCTGGTGGTCGCCGAGGGGGCCCGGCGTGAGCAGCTCGAAAAGGCCCTCGCGATGCTCGACGAGCGGGAACGCCTCGTGATCAAGCTGCGCTACGGACTCAAGGGGGAAACGCCGCGCACCCTCTCGGACGTGGGCACCTCGCTGGGCATCACCCGGGAGCGGGTCCGCCAGATCGAGACCCGGGCGCTCGGCAAGCTGCGCCACCCGGCCGCCGCCTACGACCTGGAGAGCCTGCTGTGAGCGGTCCGGACCGCTAGAAGAGCCGCAGCGCCGCCGAGTCGGCGCCCCGCAGCTCGTCGTAGTCCACCTCGATCCAGGCGATCCCGCGGTCGGTCGCCAGCAGCCGGGCCTGTGGTTTCACCTGCTGGGCCACCAGCATGCCTCGCACCGGGGTCAGCCTCTCGTCCCGACCGAGGAACTCCAGGTAGCGGCCGAGCTGCTCCACCCCATCGATCTCGCCCCGCCGCTTCACCTCGATCGCCACGGTGGAGCCGTCGGCGCCCCGGCACAGCAGGTCGACCGGCCCCACCGGGGTCGGGTACTCCCGCCGGATCAGCGTCATTCCGTCCTCGAGCAGCTCGACCCGCTCGGCGAGCAGCGCCTGCAACTCCGCCTCGACGCCGTCCTTCTGCAACCCCGGGTCCTCCCCCATCTCGACGCTGGTCGCGAAGTGAATCTCGGCGATGTTGATGATGAGCCGCTCCCCCTTCGGGTTGGTGACGATCCATCGCCCTTCCTCTTCGGTGAGAGTATTGGGGGCGTTCATCCAGTTGAGGGGCTTGTAGGCACCGCCGTCGGCGTGGACCGCCACGCAGCCATCGGCCTTCACCATCACCAACCGGGTGGCCATGGGAAGGAAGGCTTTGAGGCGTCCCTCGTACTCGACACTGCACTCGGCGACCAGGATGCGCATCGTTCGCAGCGTAGTGGGCCGCCGACTGTGGGGACGGAGCCGGTAGGGCTCAGCCGATCGCGCCCACCATCTGCAGCTCGATGAGACGGTTGAGCTCGACGGCATACTCCATCGGCAGCTCCTTGACGATGGGCTCGATGAAGCCGGCGACGATCATGGCGGTCGCCTCCGCCTCGGTGAGGCCGCGACTCATCAGGTAGAAGAGCTGCTCCTCACCGACCTTGGAGACGGTGGCTTCGTGGCCCATGTCGATGTTGGACTCCTCGATCTCCATGTACGGGTAGGTGTCGGAACGGGAGTCCTCGTCGAGGATGAGAGCGTCGCAGCGCACGAAGGACTTGGAGTGTTCCGCGCCCGGTTCGACCCGGACCAGACCGCGGTAGCCGGCCCGGCCCCCGTCCTTCGAGATCGACTTGGAGGTGATCAGCGACGACGTGTTGGGGGCGACGTGCACCATCTTGGCGCCGGCGT
>CAYUDA010000167.1:0-4101 GCA_964443425.1 uncultured Acidimicrobiaceae bacterium | reverse complement strand
ACGCCGACGGGTCGCCGCGACCGCCGTAACCTCCCCTCATGACGACGCGGGACGAACTGGAGCAGATCGCCCGGCGCCACGGCTGTGCCGGGTTCGGGGTGTGCCGCGCCGACCCCTTCACCGAGACCGCCGCCGAGATCGAGCGCCGCCGCGGCGCCGGTCTCGCCGGCCACCTCGCCTTCACCTACCGCAACCCGGCCCGTTCCACCGACGTGACCGCGTCCTTCGGCTGGGCGCGGCGGCTCGTGGTGCTCTCCTGGAGCTACCTCCCCGCCGCGGGGGATCCGGGCCCGGCCCGGCCCGGTAGCGGGCGGGTCGCCCGTTTCGCCACCGCCGACCACTACCGGGGGCTGCGCCGGGCCCTGGCGGCGGTCGCCGACCACCTGAGGGACGGCGGTCACCGGGCCGAGGCGCTCGCCGACGACAACCGCCTGGTCGACCGAGCGGCCGCGGTGCGGGCCGGGGTCGGCTGGTGGGGCAAGAGCACCATGGTGCTCGACCCCCGACACGGTCCCTGGCTGTTGCTCGGCAGTGTGGTCACCGACGCCCCGCTACCGCCGACCGAGCCCATGATGCGGGGGTGTGGGAGCTGCACGGCCTGCCTGCCGGCGTGTCCCACCGGGGCCCTGGTCGCCCCCGGCGTGCTCGATGCCCGTCGTTGCCTCGCTCACTGGTCCCAGGTGCCGGGGATCATCCCGCGGGTCTTCCGCCCTCTCATGGGGGACCGCATCTACGGCTGCGACGACTGCCTCGACGCCTGCCCGCCGGGCGGGAAGCTGGCGGCGCGCGCCTCCGCCGTGAGGGGGCGGGTCGATCTGCTCGCCATGCTGGACGCCGACGACGCCACCTTGCTGGAGACGTTCGCCCACTTCTACGTGCCACAGCGGGATCCGCGCTACCTACGGCGCAACCTGCTCGTCGCCCTCGGCAACGCCGGAGGAGCGGGAGCCGCCGACGTGCTGGCCCGCCATCTCACCCATCCCGACTGGATGCTGCGGGCCCACGCCGCCTGGGCCGTCGGGGCCGGAGGCGGTTCCGCCGCCCTCGCCCGGCTCGGCCCGGCCCGCCGCTGGGAGCGCCACCCGGCGGTGCGCCTCGAGTTGGAGATGGCCATGGACGACGCTGGCGGCGTGGATCCCGGTCTACGCTGATCGACCGAGCCCGCCCGCAACCACCGGAGGTCCCCTTGGTCCCCGTCGCCGCCGTCGCCCTCGTGATCGGATTGCTCGGGCTGCTGGCCTGGGTGGTGGCGGGCACGATCGGGGAGTCGGTGGCGGGATGGTCCCGGGTCGATCCGGAGGCACGCTTCGGCGCCGCGGGGCGTTTCACGGTGGCCGGTCTGGTCGGCTTCGGCATGGGTGGGCTGTCCGCCTCCTTCGCCGGATGGCCCGGATGGGCCGTGGTCGTCGGGGCCATCGGCGGGGCCGCGGTGGCCGTCGGGGCGGCCCGCCTCCTCGGTCCGGCAGTGAGGGGCCGGCGGGTGGACTGATGCGGCTCGTCTCCGACGTCCACGGTGCATCTGCCGCACTGCGCCGGGTGGCGGCCGAACCGGGGCCGCTCCTGGTACTGGGGGATCTCATCAACTTCATCGACTACCGCACCTTGGAGGGGATCGTCGCCGACGTCTCCGGGCGCGAGTTCGTCGCCGAGATGGTGCGTCTCCGGGCCGCCGAGGACTTCGCCGCGGCGGAACGCCTCTGGAACCGTGGGCAGCAGGGCCGGGAGGACGAGGTGCACGCCCGTTACACCGCCGCGGTCGAGGACGCCTATGCCGACGTCTGCTCGGCGCTCGCCGGCGCCGAGGCGTACGTGACCTACGGCAACGTGGACCGCCCCGACGTGTTGCAGCGCCACCTTCCTGCTGGAGCGACGTTCGTGGAGGCCGCGGTGGTCGAGATCGAAGGCTGGGGGGTCGGCATCGTCGGGGGCGGCATGGTGAGCATCGGGACCCCCGGCGAGATCACCGAGGACCAGATGGCCGAGCGCCTCGCCGCCCTCGGCCCGGTCGACGTGCTCTGCACCCACGTGCCTCCCGCCATCGGGCCCCTCTCCCGCGACGTGATCGGGGGACGCCAGAAAGGCTCGGACGCCATCGTCGCCTACCTGGAGCGGGCGACGCCCCGCTACCACTACTTCGGGGACATCCACCAGCCGCAGGCCACCTCCTGGCGGGTCGGGGTGACCGAGTGCCGCAACCTCGGGTACTTCCGGGCCACCGGGAGGGCGATCCGCCATGAGTGACGCCGCCGTCGACCTCGAAGCGCTCGCCGCCGGCTACCAACGGCGTCCCGCCTCGGAGGCCTCACGGCAGCGGCCGCGCCGCGCCGCGACGGAGGCGGGGCTGCATCCGGGAGACTGGGCGGTCGACGTCGGGGGAGGGACCGGAGCTCACGCCGCCTGCTGGGCCGAGGCCGGCCTGCGCGCCCTCGTCGTCGACCCGAGCCGCGGCATGCTGCGCCGCGCCGCCGAGCAGCCCGGGGTGGCCGCGGTGGGTGGCCGGGCCCAGGCGCTGCCGCTGGCGTCGGGATCGGTGGCGCTGGTCTACTTCCACCTCTCGATCCAGTACGGGGAGTGGCGCACGGCGGTCGACGAGGCGATGCGTGTGCTCCGGGACGGCGGGGAGTGCTGGGTGTGGACCCTGGGGAGTGACCATCACCGCCGCTCGTTCCTGGCGCGCTGGTTCCCCTCGGTGGCCGGGATCGATGCCGCCCGCTTCCCCGACCCCGACGCCCTGGAGGCCCGCTTTGCCGCGGCCGGCGGCACGGTGAGCCGGGGGCGCGAGGTCGAGGTGTCCGAGCGGAGCGCCGGGGAGTGGCTCGAGGCGGTCGCCGCCGGCTTCGTCAGCACCCTGCAGCTGATCTCTCCCGAGGAGCTGCAGGCCGGCCGGGAGCGGTTCACGGCAGCGTATCCCGACCCGGCGGAGAGGGTGCGCTACCGGCTCGATTTCGACTGGCTCCGCACGCGCAAGTAACCGCTACGCTTGCAGAAGCAACCACGCGACGAAGGATCGGACAATGGGCATGGAAGGGACCGTGCAGAGCATCGAGGTGTCGGCACCGGCGGCGCGGGTGTTCGAAATCGCGATCGACCTGGACTCCTATCCGCAATGGGCAACCGGCGTCAAGCAGGTCGACATCCTCGAAGAGGATGAGGAGGGCAGACCGAGTCGGGTCGCTTTCGTCACCGACGCCATGATCAAAGAGATCTCGTACGTGCTGGCCTACCACTACGACCTCGACGACGGCTTCTCCTGGGAGGCCGAACCCGGCAGCGACATCAAGGCCATGGACGGTAGCTACCGCTTCAACGAGCTGGACTCCGGCGCCACCGAGGTGCTCTATGCGCTGCGGGTCGAGCCCGCCTTCACCGTCCCCGGGTTCCTGCGGCGCCAGGCGGAGAAGCAGATCGTCTCCAGCGCCCTGCGCGGGTTGAAGAAGCGGGCCGAGAGCATGTAATGCGGGTCGTCCTCGTCACCGGCAAAGGAGGCGTGGGCAAGACGACGGTGGCGGCCGCCACCGCAGTGCGGGCGGCCGAGCTCGGCCATCGCACCCTGGTGATGTCCACCGACCAGGCCCACTCCCTCGGCGACGCCTTCCAGTGCGACCTGGGGGACCGGCCCAGTGAGATCATCACCCGCCTCTCCGGACAGCAGATCGACGCCCAGCAGCGCCTCGAGGATTCGTGGGGTGAGGTACGTGACCACCTGACGGAGATCTTCGACTGGTCGGGGCTCAAAGGGGTGGAAGCCGAGGAACTCACCGTCTTCCCCGGCATGGACGAGATCTTCTCCCTGGTGGCGGTGCGCGACCACGCCCGCTCCGGGGACTACGACTGCATCGTCGTCGACTGCGCCCCCACCGCCGAGACGCTGCGTCTCCTCAGCCTCCCCGACGTGCTCTCCTGGTACATGGAGAAGATGTTCCCCATCGGGCGCCGCGTCGCCAAGGTGGTGCGGCCGGTCCTCAGCCGGGTGACGTCGATGCCGGTCGCCGACGACCGGGTCTTCGCCGCGGTGAGCCGCTTCTACGACCGCCTCGACGGGATCCGGGAGATCCTCGCCGACCCGGAGGTGACGAGCGCCCGGCTCGTGATGAACCCGGA
>CAYUDA010000166.1:0-4135 GCA_964443425.1 uncultured Acidimicrobiaceae bacterium | reverse complement strand
CGGCCACGCCGCCCTCGCCGGGTTCGCCTTCCTCGTCTTCGTGCTGCTCTACACCCCGTGCATGGCGACGGTGGCGGCCTTCCGCCACGAGTTCGGCACTCGCTGGATGTGGGTGAGCGTCATCGGGCAGTTCACCATCGCCTGGCTCGGTGCCTTCCTCACCTTCCAGGGCGGACGTCTCTTGGGGCTCGGATGAGGCTCGTCGACCTCACCCGCGAGATCGAGACGGCCACAGGCTCGGTCACCGTGGCGGAGCTGGCGGCCCGCCTCGACGCCACCCCGGCGGCAATCGACGCCATGCTGGTGGCCCTGCGCGCCTCGGGTCGGCTCCGGCCCGAGGGATCCGCGCCGCGCGCCGCGCCAGTCGACAGCGGCTGCGACGCCGCCGGGACGTGCACCGCGTCCTGCCCAGGCCCGGAGCGGTGCCCGTTCACGGTGAAGCTCGTGAGCGGACTCCAGATCCGGTCCAGCGGCAACCGCACCTGAGCCTGCTCGCCCGGCAGGCACCCCGGTCTCGCTACACTCCCCGGACTCGTGGCAGCCATCGGCATCATCGGGTTCCCCAACGTCGGGAAGACGACCCTCTTCAACGCCTTGACCGGCCTGACGGCCGTCGCCGCCCCCCACCCCTTCACCACCACCGAGGTCAACGTGGGCGTGGCAAGGGTCCCCGACCCGGAGCTGGAACGCGCCGCCGAGGTGGAGCAGTCGGCCAAGATCGTCTACACCACGATCGACCTCAGCGACGTGCCGGCCATGGTCAAGCCCGGGCATGGGGGCGGGTTCGGGCCGCAGTACTTCGGGCGGCTGCGGGAGATGGAGGCACTTGCGGTGGTGCTGCGAGCCTTCGACGACGACGCCGTCCCCGCCACCGAATCCGGCACCGACCCGGAAGCGCAGGCGGAGGAGCTGTTGCTCGAGCTGTGCCTCGCCGACCACGACGTGCTGGCACGCCGCGCCGACCGGCTCGCCCGCGAGGTGAGCACCGACCCGGGGAAACGCCCCGCGGCCGAGGCGGTCGCCCGGGCCGCGGCGCTGGTGGAGGCCGGAACGCCGCTGCGAGCGGAGACGTGGAGCCCGGCGGAGCGGGCCGCCCTCCGCGACTCGGCGCCGATCACCCTGAAACCGGCGGTGTGGCTGGTGAACGTCGGCGAGGACGACCCTGAACCCGCCGCGCAGGTGCCGCGGATCGAAGCGGTCGTTCCCGGGAGCGACGTGGTGGTGGCCGTCTCCGCCAAGCTGGAGGAGGAGGCAGCCCGCCTCGACCCCCAGGACCGGGAGGAACTGTTCGCCGGCCTGGGACTCGGCGCCGGCGCGCTCGCCCGGTTCGTCCAAGCGGCCCACCATGCCCTCGGGCTGCTCGCCTTCTACACGGTCGGCCCCAAGGAGGCACACGCCTGGACGGCGCGGGCGGGCTCCACGGTGCGGGAAGCCGCCGGGCGGATCCACTCCGACTTGGAGCGCGGCTTCATCCGCGCCGAGGTGGCCCCCCTCGACGTCGTCATCGACGACGGCGGATGGGACGAGGCGAAGCGCCTCGGCCATGTTCGCGTCGAGGGCAAGGACGCTCCGATCAGTCCAGGGGACGTCATCGTGGTGCGCTTCTCGCTGTGAATCGAGCCCTCTCGGGCTGCGATTGACCGGCGCCGGGGTGAGGCGATGCCGTGACGACCGGGAGGGAACCGACCGGCGGCACCACGAAGGAACCCGCACCATGAGCGACGAACGCACCATCTCCGTCCCGACCTCCGCCCCGCCCCCCTGGTTCAACACGACGATGTCGGTCGTCCTCCGAACGCCCGGCCTGCAACGGATCATCGGCAAGGGCCTCCTGCTCCTCACGGTGACCGGGGTCACGACCGGGAAGCGGTACACCCTCCCGGCGCGCTACCAGTGGCAGAACGGCAAGGCAGTGGTGATCACCAAGGCCTTCCGCAGCTGGTGGAAGAACCTCCGCGCCCCTTCCGAGGTCGAGGTACGCCTCGCCGGCAAGGCGAAGCGGGCCATGGCTGTGGCGGACATCGCCACCGAATCCGATCTCGCCGCGGTGAAGGCGTTCCTGGAGTTCCGTGCCTCCGACGCCAAGCCCTACGGTCTCAAACCCGGCCCGGACGGCTTGCTCGCCGAGGATGAGGTCCGGGCGATCCTGCCCCAGATCGTCGTCATCCGCATCGACGTCGACTGACGGCCCGGATCGGGCCCGCCGTCACCAGCGCTGGTGGACGTGCTCGCGGGCGTAGGTGTCATAGATCTCCCCGATACGGGCCATCACGTCGGGGCCGAGGGCTGGCAGGTCGGCGGCGGCGGCGTTGTCGGCCACCTGCGACGGTCGCTTGCCCCCCGGGATCACGGCCGACACCGCGTCGAACATGAGGATCCAGCGCAGCGCCAGCTGGGCCATCGTGCCCCCTTCCGGCACCAGCGGCCGGAGCTCCTCGACCGCGGCGAGGCCGACCTCGAACGGGATCCCGGCGAAGGTCTCCCCGACGTCGAACGCCTCGCCGTGTCGGTTGAAGCGGCGGTGGTCGTCGGCGGCGAACTCGGTGGAGGGTGACATCTTTCCGGTGAGGAGGCCGCTGGCGAGCGGCACCCGGACGATCACGCCCACGTCGCGGGCCTTCGCCTCCCGGAAGAACAGCCCGGCGGGCCGCTGCCGGAAGATGTTGAAGATGATCTGCACCGTGGACACGCCGGGGTATTCGATCGCCTTGAGCGCCTCCTCGACCTTCTCGACGCTGACCCCGTAGTTGCGCAGCTTGCCGCGCCGCACCATGTCGTCGAGGCCGGTGAACAGTTCGGGGCGGTAGTAGACCTCGGTCGGGGGGCAGTGGAGTTGGAGCAGGTCGAGCGCCTCGACCTCGAGCCGGCGCAGGCTCTCGTCGACGAAGGCTTCGATGTTGGCGGCGGTGTAGCCGTCGGCGACGTGAGGATCGAGACCGCGTCCGGCTTTGGTGGCGACCACGAAGGAGTCGTCGGGGCGCTCACGGCGCAGGCGGGCAATGAGGCGTTCGCTGCGGCCGCCCCCGTAGACGTCGGCGGTGTCGAGGAACGTGATGCCGCGGTCGAGGGCCTCGTTGAGGGCCGCCATGGCGTCGTCCTCGCTGACACCACCCCAGTCGCCTCCGATCGCCCACGCCCCGAATCCCACCTCGGACACCTCGAGCCCGGTGTGGCCCAGCCGTCGCTTCTGCATCATCCACTCCTCGTTCGCCGATTGTCTCAAGATACCTCGCCCCCCAGCGGTCAGACCCGGCCTCCCAACCCTGGGTTCGCTGCAGGTGGCGGCCGGTGGGAGGGAAGGTGGGGCTCGGAGAAGCTGTATGCCAGAATCGGAGGGTGATCGTCGATTGCGCCCTCTACGTGGACGGCCGCCGCCAGCCGGAGCCACTTCCCGTCGAAGGGGCCCGCGCCGCCGCCACGGCGCCGGGCAGCTTCGTGTGGGTCGGGCTGCTCGAACCGACCAGCGACGAGTTCGACCTCGTGCGTCGCGAATTCGGCCTCCACGAGCTGGCGATCGAGGATGCCATGTACGCCGACCAGCGTCCCAAGCTCGAGGTATACGACCACAGCTTGTTCGTGGCGCTGAAGACGGCCCGCTACCTCGACCGCGAGGAGGAGGTCGACTTCGGGGAGATCTTCATCTTCCACGGTTCGGACTTCATCGTGGTGGTGCGCCACGGCCAGCCCGCCGAGCTCGCCTCGCTCCGCCGCAACCTGGAGGACGACCCCGAGCTGCTGAGCCGGGGACCGGCCGCGGTGCTGCACGCGATCATGGACCGCGTCGTCGACGCCTACGGACCGGTGGTGCAGGGGCTCGCCAAGGACATCGACGAGGTCGAACGTGACGTCTTTGCACCGGAGTGGAGTAACCCCGCCGAGCGCATCTACCTCCTGAAGCGGGAGGTCCTCGAGTTTCACGCCGCGGCGCGGTCGCTGGTGGAACCCCTGGAGCGCCTCACGCGCTACTCCCTCCCCGCCGTCGACGAGGACACCCGCCGCTACTTCCGGGACGTCTACGACCACGCCGCCAAGGCCGCCTCCCAGCTCGAGCAGTACCGCGACCTGCTCACCTCGGTGCTGGAGGCGAACCTGGCGCAGATCGGGGTACGCCAGAACGAGGACATGCGGAAGATCT
>CAYUDA010000165.1:0-4141 GCA_964443425.1 uncultured Acidimicrobiaceae bacterium | reverse complement strand
TCCTCGACCCCACCCACGGCGTCTACCGCATCGCCGAGGTCGACACCGCCTCCGTTGCGGGCGACGACGTCCGGACCCGGGTGACCTGGATCGAGCAGACCCCGTGGCTGGCGGACTCCACCCTCCGCCAGAACCTGCTCATCGCCTGTCCCGACGCCGACGACGCCCGGCTGCTCACGGTGCTGGAGGTGGTGGGGCTCGGCGAGTGGGTGGCCGCCGGCAGGGACGGGCTCGACACCAGGGTCGGGAAGGGGGGCGCCGCCGTCAGCGGCGGCGAGGCGCAGCGGATCGGCCTGGCGCGGGCGTTGCTCTCCGGCCACGGGGTGGTGGTGCTCGACGAACCGGGCGCCTTCCTCGACGAGGCGACCGCCGCCGCGGTGCTGCCGCGGGCACTGCGGGCGATGGAGGGGAGGTCGGTGCTCACCATCTCGCACCGCCCCATCTCCGGGACCGGACCTGCGGTGCGACTGGCGGGCCCGGACGGCGCCTGAGCAGGGCCGTGCGGGCACCTCCGATGGCGTAACCTCCCCCCGAGCGCGAGAGGAAGGTGGCGGCGGTGGCAGCAGAGCACCACGGGGTGAAGTCGATCATCGCCGCTTTCTTCGCCAATCTGGGCATCGCGATCGCCAAGTTCGTCGGGTTCGCCTTCACCGGCTCGGCGTCGATGCTCGCCGAGAGCATCCACTCGGTGGCCGACACCGGCAACCAGGGTCTGCTCCTGCTGGGTGGGCGCATGGCGCGGCGCCGGGCCACCGATGAGCACCAGTTCGGGTTCGGGCGGGAGCGCTACTTCTGGGCCTTCGTGGTGGCGCTGGTGCTGTTCTCGCTGGGGTCCCTGTTCTCGCTGGTGGAGGGGATCGACAAGCTACGCCATCCCCACGCGGTGGAGTCGCTGGGATGGGCGCTCGCCATCCTCGGGATCGCCATGGTCTTCGAGGGCTTCTCGTTCCGCACCGCGATGCGCGAGTCGCGGCCCCTCAAGGGATCGCGCACCTGGTGGGGGTTCATCCGCACCGCCCGTGTCCCGGAGCTGCCGGTGGTGCTTCTGGAGGACAGCGGCGCCCTCGTCGGGCTCAGCTTCGCCTTCGCGGCGGTCACCATCGCCGCGGTGGCCGATGCCCCGGTGTGGGACGCCATCGGGACGCTTTGCATCGGCACCCTGCTCGGCGTCATCGCCATCGTGCTCGCGGTCGAGATGAAGGGACTCCTCATCGGCGAATCGGCGCTTCCCGAGACCCAGGAGACGATCCGCCGAGCCGTGGCGAGTTCGCCTCACGTCGAGCAGGTCATCCACCTCCGCACCCAGTACCTCGGACCCGACGAGCTGCTGGTCGGCGTCAAGGTGGCGTTCGATCCGTCCCTCACCGTGGCCGAGCTGGCGGCGGCGATCAATCAGGTCGAGGCGAACGTGCGGGCCGAGGTGCCGATCGCCCGCCCGATGTACGTCGAGCCCGACGTGCTGGGCGGGGACCCGTCGCCGGAGATCGACTGAGGCGGTCGTCGGCAACGGGGGCCCGGGGAGAGCCACGGTGAGGGACTGCACGGAACCCCCCTCAGCTCACTTCGTTCGCTGGTCCCCCCTGATCCCAGGGGGGACGACAGAATGGCTCCCCCTGATCCCAAGGAGAACGACAGAAGTCGCTCGCCCGGCACTCCTCTGAGACCTACAGATCCACGGTTGCGGTCGTGGCGCTTCGTTGGGTACCGTTCGCTCGCCCAGAATGAGGGAGGACCACCGTGCAGGTATCGAGCAATCTGAAATCCGCGGCAAAGGGGATGATCGGAACCGGCGTCCCGGCCTGGTTCGCCGGTGTGCTCCTCACCGACAACCTCGCCAGCAACTTCAACTCCGATGCATTCACCACCGCGCTGGCCACCCTCCTGCTCTTCGGGGGCGTCATGCTGATCTCGGCAGGAATGCTGGCGCTGATCGCCGGAGCTGCGATCGCCGACATCAAGGACTTCCGGCTTGCGCGGGCCAACCGTCCCGTACCACCCGCGTAGCAACGCTTCCAGATCGGCGACAGCGGGGGATACGGGGACCGGTGATCCCACGACAGTCGCCGCGCGGCGTCACCCACCGCGACCCCCCTCAGCTCACTTCGTTCGCTGGTCCCCCCTGATCCCAGGGGGACGACAGAAGTGGCTTCCCCCTGCCTACCGGTAGCGGTAGTGGTGGTTGCAGTGGTCGTGGCCCTCCATCAACGTCTTGGTGCGGGTGAAGACGATCCGGTCGGAGAAGGCGGGGGCGGAGTGCTCGTCGGTGTAACACGAGAGCCGGTAGAGCCAGTCGTGCATCCCGAGCCGCTCCGCCAGCTCGAAGATCGGGCACCTCGTCACCCGGAACGCCGCCGAGCCGTCGTCGCCTCGGTCCACGGTGAACTCGAACCCCAGCTTGGGTAATGGATCCCACAGCAGGCGGATGAAGTCGTCGATCTCGGTGCCGTCGTTGGCCTCGCGTTGCCCGATCTCGCCCCAGTCCTTCGCCAGGTTCAACGCCAGGTACTGCTCGACGGCGGCGAAGGCGGCTTCGCCGAACTCGGCCGACAGCTCCCGCAGCAGGGTGGCCGTGTCGCCGCGCCCCCATCCCTCGACGAGGCGGGTGAGGATGGTGTGCTCGGTGGTCCCCGCCGCGAAGCAGTCGGAGACGGGCCGCATCCCGGCGAACCAGGCGAAGTGCTCCCGGATCGGGTCGGTGACGATCTCACCGCCGCTGATCTCGTCATTCATCGCCGCGAAGGTACACCCCCATGGCGACATCTGGGAGGGGCCGTTCCGCCCTTATTCGCCGGGCTGGACGGCGGCATCGGCTCCACCGCCCCGGCCGTGCTCTATCTTGGGTGACCGGCTCACCGAGGACGGTTCGATGCGTTTCCGCACCAAGCAGGTACATGCAGGGGTCACCCCGGATCCCACCACGGGCGCGATCCTGACCCCGATCCACCAGTCGACCACCTTCGTGCAACCCTCGATCGACGAGTACATGAGCACCGGCTACTCGTACTCCCGGTCCGGCAACCCGACCGTGCGCGCCCTCGAAGAGAAGCTGACGGCGCTGGAGGAAGGCGCCGACACCGCCGCCTTCACCACGGGGATGGCCGCCACCAACGCCGTCATGCTGGCCCTGCTCAACGCCGGCGACCACGCCGTCGTCTCCGACGTCGTCTACGGCGGCACCCACCGCCTGGCGACCCAGGTCTACCGCCGCTTCGGGGTCGAGTTCTCCTTCGTCGACACCTCGGATCCGGCGAATGTCGCCGCCGCGCTGCGGGACACCACCCGGCTCGTCTTCACCGAAACCCCGGCCAACCCCACCCTCAAGCTGACCGACATCGCCGCCGTGTCCGAGGTCGCCCGTGCCCGCGGAATCCCGCATGCGGTCGACAACACCTTCCTCACCTCCTACTACCAGCGTCCCCTCGCGCTGGGCGCCGACTTGGTGGTGTACTCGACCACCAAGTACTTCGACGGCCACAACGCCACCGTCGGCGGGGCGGTGGTGAGCGCCAGCGAGGAGCTGCACGAACGGATCACCTTCGTCCGCAACGCCACCGGCACCATCATGTCGCCGCAGGTGGCCTGGCTCACGATGCAGGGCTCCAAGACCCTCAGCGAGCGGCTCGACCGCCAATCCGCCAACGCCATGGAGATCGCCCGCTTCCTCGAGGAGCACCCAAAGGTGACCGCCGTCGGCTACCCGGGGCTGGCGTCGTTCCCCCAGCACGACCTCGCCAAGCGCCAGGCCTCCGGGTTCGGGGCCATGGTGTGGTTCGAGGTGGAGGGCGGGCTCGAAGCGGGTAAGCGGCTGATGGACTCGGTGGAGCTGTGGACCCTCGCCGAGAACCTCGGTTCGGTCGAGTCGCTCATCACCCACCCGGTGACGATGACCCACGCCGCGATCGACCGGGAGGAGCGGCTCCGGGTCGGGATCAGCGACGGGCTGGTGCGGCTCTCGGTGGGGCTGGAGGACGTCGAGGACCTCGTCGAAGATCTGGCTCAGGCGCTCGACCGGGTGTGACCCGCTACTCGATGAAACCCCGCTGCCGCAGCCACTCGTCGTTGTAGAGCTTGGAGAGGTAGTTGCGGCCCGAGTCGGGGAGGATCACCACCACCAATCGCTCCGGCCACTCCCGCGCCACCC
>CAYUDA010000164.1:0-4143 GCA_964443425.1 uncultured Acidimicrobiaceae bacterium | reverse complement strand
AGTGGGAGTTCAACGAGTGGCTCCACGGCAAGACGGGGCGGCCGATGGGGAAGGCGCACCAGGCGTGGAGCGCCGCCTCCTACGTGAATGCCTACCTGGCGGTGCACGACGACATCCCGGCGGAGGCCTTCCCCGCGCTCGATCCGAAGTCGCTGTAGGCGGCGCCCTAGGGGACGACTTCACCCCGGCGGTGCCGTTCGAACACCGCCAGGGTGCGGCGGGCGATGCCCCGCCACCCGAACATGCGGCGTGCGAAACGGGCCCCGTCGATCGAGAGGCGTTCCCGCAGCTGCGGGTAGCGCAGCGGCATGCTCAGCATCACCGCGAACTCCCGGGGACGCTTCGGATCGGCGAACAGCGCCTGCGAACCGAAGTCGAACATCTCCTCCAAGCCACCATGGATGGTCACCACACACGGGGTGCCGCACGCCATCGCCTCCACCGCCGTCATGCCGAACGGCTCGTAGCGGGACGGCAGGGCGAACACCGGCGCCGCCCGGTAGTGGTTCGCCATCTCGTCGTCGGCGACGTGGCCCATCCAGCGAATGTGATCGGTGACGTCGAGCTTGGCGGCGAGGGCCTTCCACTTGTCGATCCCGGCCTGGTCCTTCTTCGAGTTGGCGCCGATGGCGAGCTGGAGCCGGGCGTCGGTCACCGCCTCGCGGAGAGGGGGCAGGGCTCGGATCAGCAAGTCGTATCCCTTGTTGGCCGCGGCCCGGCCCACCGTGTAGACGTCGTGCTGGCGGAAGCCGAGCCGGCGGCGCAGTGCCCGGGTGTCCCGTCCCGACACCGGGGTGTAGACCGCCTCGTCGATGCCGGGCGGGATCATGACGAGGTGCCGGTCGGGCACGTCGTAGTGCTCCCGCAGGATCTCGACCTGCTGGTTGGTGGTAGCGATCACCTGGTCGCAGCGCCGGTAGACCAGGAACTCCTTGCGGATGCGTTCGTCGAACCGGTAGTTGGATTCGACCTGCTGTGGATCGCCGTGCATGCCCTCCCGCTTCCACCAGCCGAGGGAGTGCGGGGTGTGGACGTGTGGGATGCCGAGCTCCTCGGCGATGCGTTGCCCGGCCCATCCCGCATCCCAGTAGTGGGAGTTGATGACGTCGTAGCCCACCTGCCCCTCGCCGATCGAGCCGAGGAAGGTGGCGATGAACTCGTCGAGATGGTCGTGCATGTCCTCCTTGCGGATGAAGCCGGTACCCCCGAAGGGGATCCGCCATACCCGCAGCCCGGCGTCGGCGTCGTCGAACTCAGGCTGATCCTCGAAGCGGCGAGTCACGACGTCGACGGCATACCCGAACTTGGTGAGCTGCTTGGCGAGCTGCAGCACGAACACCACCTGACCGCCGGTGTCGGGGAGGCCGAGTTCCGGTGTCGCCCCCACGTAGCCGTGGAGCGACAACATCAAGATGCGGGAGTTGGGGCCGGCTTGCCATGACATGTGAAGGTCCCCTTCAGGTCGGTGTGCCGAAATACCGGAGTCCTGCGAGGACTCCAACGGCGTGACTCTTGGTGGCGAGGTGGGAGGTGTCTGCGGCGACGCCGGGCCGGAGTCCGGGATTGCGCCGGCGCATCGTGAACCCCCGGCCGGCGGAGCGCCGCGCCACCAGTGGGTGGGAACCGGCGTCGCCGACGCCGCTGACCGTGAGCCGGGCAAGCTCACTCGGTGCGGCGAGCTCGGTGGTGTGATTGGCGTCGGATGCTGTGGCGATAGCGGCCGCGGTCTCGGGGAGGTCCGCCCTGGTGACCCTACCGGGCTGGATGCGTTCCGCAAGGAGTACGGCGCCGTGGCGCCGGTCACCCGCTGATGCCGGTCGCCGCGGCCGGGTCGTGGTAGTCGAACCCGAGTGAGGTGGCGACGGCCCGGTTGGTGATCTTGCCGGCCGCCACGTTCACTCCGTGGATCAGCTCCGGGTAGGCGTCCACCGCCTGGGCGAGGCCGTCGGCGAGCGCCACCGTGTACGGCAGCGTGGCGTTGCTGAGGGCGTAGGTGGCGGTGTGGGGGACGGCCCCCGGGATGTTGCCGACCGCATAGTGGGTGACGTCGCTCACCTGGTAGACGGGGTCGGCGTGGGTGGTCTCGTGTGCCGTTTCGATGCAGCCACCCTGGTCGATCGAGATGTCGACGACGACGCTGCCTTCCTGCATGCGCTCGACGTGGTCGGCGCTGACGACCACCGGTGCCCGCGCCCCGGCGACGAGCACCGCGCCGATGACGAGGTCGGCGCTGGGCACGAACTCGTCGATGGAGTAGACCGAGGAGCGGATGGTGACGATGCGGCCGCGGTGCAGTTCGTCGAGGTGGCGAAGCCGGTCGACGTTGATGTCGAGGATGGTCACGTCGGCGCCCATCCCGGCGGCGATCATGGCGGCGTGGGTGCCGGCGCTGCCGGCGCCGATCACCGTCACTCGTGCCGGGGGCACACCGGAGACGCCGCCGATGAGCACACCGCGGCCACCACGCGGCCGCTCCAGGTAGTGGGCGCCGGTCTGGGCCGCCATGCGGCCCGCGATCTCGCTCATCGGCGCCAGGAGCGGCAGGGAGCCGGAGGGGAGTTGCACCGTCTCGTAGGCGATGGCGGTGGCCCCACTGGCGAGGAGCTGGTCGGCCTGACGTGGGTAGGCCGCGAGGTGGAGGAACGTGAAGAGGGTGTGGTGGCTCTGCAGCATCGCCACCTCTTCGAGCTGCGGTTCTTTCACCTTGACGATGAGCTCGGCGGCGGTGAAGACCTCGGCGGCGGTGGCGACGATCTCGGCGCCGACGACGCGGTAGTCGTTGTCGCTGATCGACGACCCGCGGCCCGCTCCGGATTGGACGACGACCTGGTGCCCGCGACTCGTCAGTTCCCTGACTCCCACCGGGGTGAGGGCGACCCGGTACTCCTCGGGCTTGATCTCGGCCGGTACCCCAATCAGCACGGAGGCTCCTCAGATGGCAGGAAGGTCGGCTGCTGCTCCGAGTCTGCCAGAAGTGGCGGCGCCGTGGGTGGATCGGGCAAGGAAGAGGGACGGCCCCGCAGCGCTGGAACCGTCCCTTGTGCCCCTCACCCCGCTCCCGTCGAGCCCCGAGGGATGTCGTGGAGACTAGGAGATCACGCCGGGCTTCACCAGCGGGACCCAGCCCTCGGAGATGGGAGGGGCCGGTCCCGGGAGTAGCGTACGGTGCGCCGTCGTATGCATCGGAGGACCGACAGTGAGAGTGGCCGGCCTGGTTGTCGCCACCCAGCCGGGTGAGGGCTTCGAAGGTCTGCTCCCTCTCGCCCTCTGGGGTGACGCCACCGTCATCGACCACGTCGTCGCCCAGGCGAGGGACTGGCCGGTGGAGACGGTGGTGGTCGTGCTCGGCGCCGCCGCCGAGGAGGTGCTGGTCGGTTCCGACCTCGGGGAGGTGACGGTGGTGATCGACCCCGAATGGGAGGAGGGGGTCGCCGCGTCGTTGCGGGCCGGGGTCGACACCGTGACCAGGCTCGGCGACTACGACGCCGTCGTCGTCGCCTACGGCAACCAGCCCTTCAACCCTCCTGAGGTCGTGGCCCGGTTGCTCGACGCCCACAACGAGGCGGGGCGGCTGGCGACGGTGCCCAAGTACCGCTACGCCGTCGGCGCTCCGTTCGTGGTCGGCACCGGCCTCTGGTCGCGCCTCATGGGCCTGGAAGGGGAGGCGACCCCGGAGCAGTTGCTGCAATCCCATCCCGACTGGGTGGAGGAGGTGTGGTTCGACCGGGTTCCCCCGCGGCGGATCGTGACACCGGACGATCTCTACGACCTACGCAGACGGGGATGATTTTTGGCGACGCCCCCTGGGGCTTCGGTATGCTCGGCGAGGGAGTCCGACGTCGAGGGTGTGTTGGCGTCCCAGCGGACGAACGGAGAAAGGAAGGGCGATGGCTTCGATCGACGCGATCGAAGGAGTGGGTCACAAGCAGGCGACCCGGCTCCGCAAGGCGGGGGTGCGTACGACCGAGGCTCTGCTCAGGGTGGCCGCGGCGCGAAAAGGACGGCGAACGCTCGCCGAGACGACCGGGCTGTCCGAGAAGCTGCTCCTGGAGTGGGTGAACCGCGCCGACCTGATGCGGGTCAAGGGGGTCGGTGAGGAATACTCGGATCTGCTGGAGGCGGCCGGCGTCGACACCGTCAAGG
>CAYUDA010000163.1:0-4158 GCA_964443425.1 uncultured Acidimicrobiaceae bacterium | reverse complement strand
GTGGTCGTCAAGGCCGATGCCACCGGCTCGCTGGAGGCGATCCGGGACGCCATCGGCAAGATCAGGCGGAACGACGCCCAGGTCAGCATCGTGGCCGGCGGCGTCGGCGGCATCACCTCCAACGACGTGATGCTGGCCGAGGCATCAGAAGCCATCATCTACGGCTTCAACGTCCGCCCCGACAGCGGCGCCCGCAAGGATGCCAAGGATCAGGCCATCGACATCCGCACCTTCTCGATCATCTACGAGCTGCTGGAGGACGTTGAAGGGCTGCTCGTCGGGGAGCTGGCGCCCGAGGAGGTCGAGACCTTCCTCGGGGTGGCCGAGGTGCGGGCCACCTTCCGGGCCCCCCGGCTCGGGACCGTCGCCGGGTGCTACGTCACCGAAGGCGAGATCAACCGCAACGCCCGGGCCCGCCTGGTGCGCGACGGGGTGGTGGTGTACGACGGCCGCATCGTGTCGCTGCGCCGCTTCAAAGACGACGTCGCCTCGGTGGCGGCCGGGTTCGAATGCGGCATCGGGCTCGAGAACTACCGGGACATCAAAGAGGGCGACACCATCGAGTCCTTCGAGATTCGGGAAGTCGCCCGGACCTGAGGGTCGTCGTGCACGCCGGCGCCCTCCGTATCGAGCTGAGGATCCGGGACGCCCACTCGTTGAAGGAGAAACGGCAGGTCGTGAAATCCATCACCGCCTCCGTGGCCCGCACCTTCGGCGTCTCCGTGGCCGAGGTCGATCACCAAGAACTCTGGCACCGCGCCACCCTCGGGATCGCGGTGGTGGCGCCCCAGGCGGGCCAACTCGACCGTATCCTGCACCGTGTCGAACGGCACCTGCGGGGGCTGACCGACGTCGAGGTGCTCGAGGTGGGCGTCTCTCACCTGGAGGACCCGGAGTGAGCCACCCACCGACCGCGCGGATGCGCAAGGTGAACGAGTTGCTGCGCGAAGTCATCGCCGAGGAGACCACCGGGCTGAAGGACCCCGGCATCGGGTTCCTCACCATCACCGGGGTCGAGACCGCTCCCGACCTGCGCCACGCCATCGTGTACTACTCGGTGCTGGGAACGGACGAGGAGGCGGCCGCCACCGCCAAAGCCCTGCGCCGGGCGGGACGACGGTTGCAGTCCGCCATCGGGCGCCAGACCCGCATCAAGTACACCCCGGTGCTGGAGTTCCGGGTCGACCCCTCGATCGAGCAGGGCCTCAAGATCGACCGCCTCCTCCACAGCCTCGATCGGGAAGGGGAAGAGGAATGACACCCGAGATCCGATCAGGTCTACGCCGGGCCGCCGAGCTGCTGCGCGCCGCCGAGTCACTCGTCGTCATCGGCCACGTCGGCCCCGACGGGGACGCCATCGGGTCGGCCCTGGCACTGGCCGAGGCCGCCCGCAACGCCGGCAAACAGGCCTTCGTGACGTTCGGGGAGCCGTTCGTGCTCGGTCACCAGTTCCGATTCCTCGCCCAGGACCTGCTGGTGGCCCCGGACGCGGTGCCCTCCGGGCTGGATCTGGCGGTCGCGGTCGACACCGGATCGCCCGACCGTCTCGGCAGCGCCCTCGCTGCGGCGCAGGGGGCGAGCCGGCTGCTCGTCATCGACCATCACGCCTCCAACGACGGCGACTTCGGCGATGTCACCGTCGTCGACCCGGACGCCGCCGCCACCGCCCAGCTCGTCTACCACCTCCTCGGCGAACTGGGATGGGACCTCACCGCGTCGATCGCCACCGCCCTCTACACGGGTCTGGTGACCGACACCGGTCGGTTCCAGTACTCGGCGACGAGCCCCGAGGTGCACGAGATCACCGCCCGCCTCCTCGCCGCCGGTGTCGAACCCGACGAGGTGGGGAGGCACCTGTTCGAGGAGTCGCCGTTCGGCTACCTGGGTGTGGCGGGGGCGGTGCTGACCCGGGCCCGGCTCGACCCGGAGACCTCCCTGGTGTGGTCGGTGCTGCACGCCGAGGATCTGGAGCGCTCCGGGATCGGCTACGAGGACGCCGACGGCCTCATCGACCTCATCCGGGTCGCCCGGGAGGCAGAGGTGGCCTGCCTGGTGCGCCAGCTCGACGACGAGACGGTCAAGGCCAGCCTGCGGTCCCGCGGCACGGTCGACGTCGGCGCGGTCGCCGCCGCCCTCGGCGGCGGCGGGCACCACAACGCCGCCGGGTTCACCCGCAAGGGCACCCCGGAGGAGGTCCTGGATCTGGTGCGGGCTGGTCTGCGGTGAGCCCGAAGGAGCGCTTCACCGGGTTCCTGCTCGTCGACAAGGAGCCCGCCTGGACATCACACGACGTGGTCGCCAAGGTGCGCGGCCTGACTCAGAAGCGCAAGATCGGCCACGCCGGCACGCTCGACCCGATGGCGACCGGGCTGGTGGTACTCGGCATCGGCAAGGCGACCCGCCTGCTGCGCTTCGTTCAGGACGCCCCCAAGGAGTACCTGGCTCAGGCCCAGTTCGGGGTCGCCACCGACTCCCTCGACGTCGACGGGGCGGTGCTGTCGCGGGAACCGATGCCGGTGTCGGAGGTGGAGGTGCGGGAGGCGATGTCCCGTTTCGTCGGGCAGGTCGCCCAGATCCCCCCCATGGTGTCGGCCCGCAAGGTGGAGGGCCGCCGGCTCTACGAGCTGGCCCGCAAGGGCATCGAGGTGGAGCGCGAGGCCCGCACGGTCGAGATCTCGTCGCTCGAGCTGCTCGACTTCGCTCCCTGCGACTACCCGGAGCTCTCGTTCCGGGTCGTTTGCAGCAAGGGCACCTACGTGCGGACCCTGGCCGACGACATCGCCCGCGCCCTCGGCGGCCGGGCCCACCTGACGTCGCTACGGCGTCTCCGCAACGGGTCGCTGCTGGCGGCCGACGCCTACACCGTCGACGAGGTCTCCGCCGCCGGGCCCGACTGGCGGGACCTCGCCCTTTCGCCGGCGGCCGGCCTCCCCGACCTTCCGCAGGTGACGGTGAGCGCCGACACCGCGGTGGCGGTGCGTAACGGCGTCGTGTTCCCGGCCACCGCGCTGATGGAGGAGCCGCACGACGGGCCGGTACGGGTCGTCGACGGCGACGGTGCGCTGCTCGCCGTGTACCGCATCGGCGCCGGCCGGGCCAAGGCGGAGGTGGTGCTGTCGTGATCGTGCTCTCGGGCGATCCTGGCCGCTGGTCGCCGGTGCCGGGTCCTCATGCGGTGACGATCGGGATGTACGACGGGGTGCACCGCGGGCACCAGCGGGTGCTGGCCGAGCTACGCGACGCCGACCCGGACCTGCCGCTGGCGGTGGTGACGTTCCGTGATCATCCCGCCATCGTGCTCAACCCCGAGGAGGCCCCGCTGCTGCTCACCAGCGTGGAGCAGCGCCTCGAGCTGCTCGAGGCCAGCGGGGCCGGGGTGGTGGCGGTGATCGACTTCAACGAGCGGTTCCGCCACACCGAAGCGATCGACTTCGTCGAGCAGGTCGTGGTGCGAACCCTCCAGGCGCGGGTGGTGGCGATCGGCGCCGACTTCCGTTTCGGCTACCGCCTCGGAGGCGACGTCGCTCTGCTGGAGGCCCTGGGCCGGGCCCACGGGTTCACGGTGCGTCGCGTCGGCATCTTCGAGGACGGGGAACCGGTCCGTTCTACCGCCATCCGGCGGGTCCTCGCCGAGGGTGACGTCGCATCCGCGTGGCGGCTCCTGGGCCGTCCCTACCAGCTGCGGGGCGTCGTGGTGCCCGGCGACGGGCGGGGCCATACCATCGGGTTCCCGACCGCCAACCTCGACGTCGATGCCCGCATGTTCATTCCGGCCTCCGGGGTGTACGCCGTGGAATGCGGACCGGGCGACCTCCGGTTCCCGGCCGTGGCCAACATCGGGGTGCGGCCCACCTTCGGCGGCACCACACGCGTGGTGGAGGTGCACCTGTTCGACTACGACGGCGACCTCTACGGGCTGGAGCTGCGGGTCGACTTCCGGGCCTGGATCCGGGAGGAGCGCAAGTTCCCCGACGTCGACACCCTGGTGGCGCAGATCACCGCGGACGTGGCGACGGCCCGGATGCTGCTCGAGAAGGCCTGACCAGGGAGGAGAGGTGAGCATGCATATTCGCACAGTGACCAAATCCCGGCCCGCGCCGGCCAGCGACATCGTGTTCATTCTGGACGCGATTGCGCAGATTCTCCAGATCTTCCAGG
>CAYUDA010000162.1:0-4171 GCA_964443425.1 uncultured Acidimicrobiaceae bacterium | reverse complement strand
GCCCAGGGTGACCTCGGCGGCGGCGAGGGCTTCGATGTCGTGTTGGAACTCGGAGCCGTTGTCGTCGACGAAGCGGTCGGAGTCCGCCGGGGACCTCAGATCGAGGGCGCGCACCAGGAAGGCGGCCATCTGGCCGCGGGTCACCACCTCGGTGGGGCAGTAGCGGTCGTTGGTGGGCGGGTTGCAGCCCAGGGTGACCTCGGCGGCGGCGAGGGCTTCGATGTCGTGTTGGAACTCGGAGTCGTCGTCGTCGACGAAACGGCCGGCGGGTCCGGAGGGGAGGTCGAGGGCCCGCACCAGGAAGGCGGCCATCTGGCCTCTGGTGACGGGCTGGTCGGGGCAGTAACGATCGTTGGTGGGTGGGTTGCAGCCCAAGGTGATGCCGGAGCCGGCCAGCCACACGATGTCGTCCTCGAACACCGAGCCGTCGTCGTCCCGGAACGGCGGGCTGTAGACGCCGCCGTCGTCGCATCCGATGCGTTCCGGTCCGAAGGCGAGCGAGTCGAACTGGATCTCGTTGTCCACCAGCGAGGGGTCACCGCCGTAGTAGACGTCGAACCAGAAGCTCTTGATCTTGATCCAGTCCTCGTCGGCCCGACGGAAGGCGATGTCGGTGCGCTGGAACGCCGGCGTCCCGTCGACCCAGCCTTCGAGCACCCCGTCGTGGACACCGGGGGTGTTGAGGTCGATGTGTCCCTCGACGCAGTACCACGGCCCGTGATCGAGTGTCGCCACGTCGGGATCCCAGGTCCAGATGTCCCCCCGGGTCGGCGGGCTGTCGAGGTGGTAGACGTAGTACCCGATCAGGGTCTTGTCGTCGGGTCCGTCCGGGTAGCCCGGTTGCCCCCACGACGGGTAGGTGCGGGAGAACAGCATCCGGGCCGAGAAGCACGGCTCCTCGGGAGTGGAGGGACGGTTCCCGAGGCAGTTGTAGGTGTAGAGGCCGCCGATGCCGGGGAGCTTGCCGCGGTTGGGCGGCTCGATGGAGAAGCCCGGCGGGAACCGCAGGTAGTAGCGGAAATACAGCTCCTCGGGCTCGGCGAGGCCGTGGTCCGCGAAGGACCAATGGCCGCTGCCACCCCAGTGCTCCCCGGCGGGGATCTCGGTGCGGAGGCCCGCCCCGTCGTGCCCGTCCGTCAAGGGGAGCATGCCCCACGCCCCCGGGTCGAGCACGTCGACGCCGTTCTCGAAGTCCTCGTCGACGATGGCGCTGCCCGAGGCGAGGGCGGCAGCGGGCGCGGCGAGCGCCGAGAAGAGGGCGATGAGGGCGAGAGCTCGGCGCATGGAGTGGGTATCGGTGGTTGGGGGGATTTGGTTGAGCGTGCCGGGCGATCCTACCCGGGAGCCGGTTCCAACACGCAGGTGACCGCGCCACGGGCGAGGACCCACTCCCGGCCGTCGCCGTCGCGAACGTCGACATGATCGGCGGTGGTGGCGGTGACGGTGCCGGTGACGTCGAACGAGCCGCCGGCGTCGCGGAGCCGTACCGGCCTGCCTTCGACCTCGTAGGAGCCGAGCAGCGCCTGGAACGAGCCGATGGTGCGCTCGCCGCTGCTGCCCTCGTGGGCGGCGGGCCGGTCGCTGCGGGCAAAGTGGACGGCGCCGGCGTCGATCGCAACCCGCATCACCGGGGTGGCGAGGACGAGCAGATCGTTGATCGCCGCCACCAGCCTCCCCTGGTACTCGGCGGCGCCGACCCCGATCGTGACCAGGTCACCCCGGCTCATCCACTCGAAACACACCTCGACCAACGAACGTCGCCGGCGGCGCAGGTGCTCGGCGTCGGATTCGACGTCCTCGGCCTCCTGCCGGATCTCGCCCCGCCCGCGCCGGGCCACGCCCTCGAGATCGGGATGCTCGCTCCACCAGGAGGTCATGTGACGAGGCGCCTCAGGCGTCGCTGCGGGTCGATTCGTCGACCTGCTCGTGGACCGGGAAACCCCTCAGCCATTCGAGGACCTCGTCACGGAAGAACCGGAACGCCCGTCCCCCGGGGATGCGGTACGAGGGGATGGTCCCTTCGCGGGCCATGCGCCGCACCACTTGGACGTTCATGCCGAGCAGTTCTGCCACCATCGTCGTGTCGAGGACCGGCGGATAGTCGTCAGCTGCTGCCATGGGCGCTCCCATCATCGTTCCTGAGAGATATTCTAGGCGATCTGGCGTTCAAGTACACGACGTGATATCTCAACAGATCCGGGGGAGCTGCTGACCGATCTGGGTGTCGACGATGCGGCTGCCCCCGATTGCGGTGCGGGCCACCACCACCCCGGGATGGTCTTCGACCACCCGTCCGATCACGGTCGCTCCACTCCCGGCCGGGTGGGCCAGCATGGCGGCGAGCACGTCGTCGACCACCGCGGCCGGCACCATCGCCACCAGCTTCCCTTCGTTGGCGACGTGGATCGGATCGAGGCCGAGGAACCCGCAGGCCGACGCCACCGCCTCCGGGACCGGAAGCAGCCGCTCCTCGTACTCGACACCGACCTCCGAGGACCGGGCGATCTCGTTGAGGGTGGCGGCCAGCCCGCCCCGGGTTGGATCCCGCAGGGCGTGGAGGTCGCGGCTCGCCCCCAGCATGGCGGCCACGAGGCCGTTGAGGGGCATGGTGTCGCTCTCGACCACGGTGCCGAACTCGATGCCCTCCCGCACGCTCATGATGGCGATGCCGTGCACCCCGATGTCGCCGCTGACGATCACCACGTCGCCGGGCAAGGCCCGGTCGGGACCGATCGCCACCCCCTCGGGCACGATCCCGAAGCCGGAGGTGTTGAGGTAGACGCCGTCACCGTGCCCCTGGTCGACCACCTTGGTGTCGCCGGTCACCAGCTCCACTCCGGCGGCCCGGGCGGCGGCCCCGGTCGACTCGGCGATCACGCCGAGCCGGTCGAGCGGCAGACCCTCTTCGAGGATGAAGCCCACCGACATGACCATCGGCTGGGCGCCGCTCATGGCGATGTCGTTGACGGTGCCGTTGACGGCGAGCTCCCCGATGTTGCCGCCGGGGAAGAACAGCGGCTGGACCACGAAGCTGTCGGTGGAGAAGGCCACCCTGGTCCCCCCGACGTCGACGATGGCCGAGTCGCCGAGGCCGGCGAGGGTGGGGTTGGCGAAGGCAGGGAGAAAGAGATGCTCGATCAGTTCGGAGGACAGCTTCCCGCCGCCACCGTGGCCGAGCACGATCGTCGGGTAGTCCCGCAACGGAAGAGGGCAGGTCCAGGCTTCGAGATTCGGCGGGGTGTCGGTCACCGGTGAACCTTCGGGTCGTCGAGGCGACGGTACTGGTAGTAGGCGGCGCAGGCACCTTCACTCGAGACCATGGTGGCGCCCAGCGGGTTGCGGGGCGTGCACAGGGTGCCGAATGCCTCGCACTCGTTGGGTTTGATGAGACCCTGCAGCACCTCGCCGCTGCGGCACACCGCCGACTCCTGCACCTCGATGTCGCCGACGTCGAAGCGGGCCTCGGCGTCGAAGTCGCGGTAGGCCTCGCTGAGCTTCCACCCACTCTGGGGGATGACACCGATGCCGCGCCAGGCCCGGTCGGTCACCTCGAAGACGTCGGCGAGCATCGCCTGGGCCGGTTTGTTGCCTTCGTAGTTCACTGCCCGCGGGTAGGCGTTCTCCAGCTCGGCACGTCCCGCCTCGAGCTGGGTGATGGTGCGGCGGATCCCGTCGAGCACGTCGAGAGGCTCGAACCCGGTGACCACGATCGGGACCCGGTACTTGTCCACCAGCGGGTCGTACTCCCAGTAGCCCATGACGCTGCAGACGTGGCCGGCGGCCAGGAACCCCTGCACCCGGGTCACCGGGGAGTCCATGATCGCCGAGATCGCGGGGGGAACGAGGACGTGAGAGACGAGCATCGAGAAGTTCTCCACCCCGAGCCGTTTCGCCTCATGCACCGCCATGGCGTTGGCGGGTGCGGTCGTCTCGAAGCCGATGCCGAAGAACACCACCTGCCGCTCCGGGGTCTCCTGGGCGATGCGGAGGGCGTCGAGCGGGGAGTAGACGATGCGGACGTCGCCACCGCCGCTCTTGATGCGGAACAGGTCGGCCTCGGAGCCGGGGACACGCAGCATGTCGCCGAAGGAGCAGAACGTCACGTCGTCGCGGGCGGCGATGGCGAGCGCCTTGTCGATCACCTCCAGCGGGGTGACGCACACCGGGCAGC
>CAYUDA010000161.1:0-4198 GCA_964443425.1 uncultured Acidimicrobiaceae bacterium | reverse complement strand
GACAACCTCCGGTTGCGAGAGCACGACGCCGACGAGCTGTCGCATTACTCGGCCGGTACCTACGACGTCGAGTACCTCTTCCCGTGGGGGTGGGACGAGCTGGAGGGCATCGCCAACCGCACCGACTTCGACCTCAAGGCCCACGCCGAGAAGAGCGGCAAGGATCTGCGCTACTACGACGCCGAGAACGACGAGCGCTTCTTCCCGCACGTCATCGAGCCGGCCGCCGGGGCGACCCGCACCACCTTCGCCTTCCTGCTCGACGGCTACCACGAGGAGGAGGTGCGGGGCGAGACCCGGGTGGTGCTGCGTCTCGACCGCCGGCTGGCGCCGATCAAGGTTGGGGTGCTGCCGCTGTCGAAGAAGCCGGAGCTGATCGAGGTCTCCTCCCGGGTGGCGGACGAGCTGCGTCCCCACTGGGACGTCGAGCACGACGTCACCCAGTCGATCGGGCGCCGTTACCGCCGCCAGGACGAGATAGGGACCCCCTACTGCGTCACCGTCGACTTCGACACCCTGGAGGATCAGGCGGTGACGGTGCGGGATCGGGACTCGATGGGCCAGGATCGGGTGTCGCTCGACATGCTGACCGGGTACCTCACCGAGCGCCTCGGCCCCTGCTGAGCGGGCCGTTCACGCGATCACGGATCCGTCGGCGACGAACAGGTTGCGCATCATCGGGTCCACCTTGGCCAGTGTCCCGCTGAAGGTGATCTGGTCGCCGCGCCGGAGGTGTTCGGCCGATCCGGGTGGGAGCTGCGCCACGGCGTCGACGTCGTTGGCGCCGTAGAGGTCGTGGTGGATGGTGGCGATGGTGACGACGGCCTTGGCCCCCGGTCCGTCGCCGAAGTCGAGGTCGTGGTCGTACTCCCGGGCGCTCTTGACCCGCCCCGACAACTTCACCGGGCTGCCCCGGTAGCGTTCGTCGAAGCGGCGACCGGTCTCGAAGGAGAGCCGGTTGTGGGAGAACAGATCGTCGAGCATGGGGGTGAGTTCGATCGCCTCCGGTCGGGCGGCAGGGGGAGGCGGCGCCTCCATCCGGTCCTTCATCCCGAGCACGTCGACGTCGACGGGGAGGGCGGAGGTGAGGTCGGCGACGACGCCGGCTGCGGCGTCGTGGGCACCGGAGGCGAGCAGAGCTTGGGCTTCGAGCAGCTTGGCGTCGAGGTCCTCGGGATGGGCCCGTCCCGCCGCTTGGAACTGGTGGGCGGCGGCGGCGAGATCGCCTTGGCGCTGCAGCGCGAGCCCTTCGTCGAGCACCGCCCCGCTGGTGGCCCCGGCGAGGTGGCGGGCGGTGGCGGCGGTGCGGCGCATGAACGTGACGAGACGCTGCGGATCGCGTTCCACCCCGACCACGGAGAGGGTGATGCCGTTGTCCTCGACGACGACGTCGCGATGGAGGGACATGAGCCGCAGCAGCGAGTTGCGGCGGAGGGGGGTGAGGAAGGTGCGGGCCGCCTCCGTCGAGTTGGCCTTCACGATGAAGGCATCGTCGAAATCGGCGTGGCCGGTGTCGATGTCGGGGGCGCCGAGCCGGTTGAGGACCCGGGTGACGGAGGATTCCCTGGTGAGGTGGAGGCCGAGCTTGAGGGGCGGGTACCAGACCCGGTAGCGGGTGAAGGCGATGCTGCCGGTGTGGTGGTCGCGCCGGAACACGTCGAGGCGGACGGGGAGCCCATCGATCATGCCTTCGAGGCGGGGAGCGTGAAAGGCGGAGCCGGGGGCGGGCCGGAGGCCCAATTCCTCGGCGGCGGTTGCCCACGAGCTGTGTACGGTACGGGGCCGGGTCAGCAGCACGACGGCGACGCCGCCTGCGACGACGGCGACGACGGCGACGATGACGGCGGGTTCCACGGGCGGGATTCTATGGGCCGGACCTCGGTTTCGGGACGATCGACGGACGGCCGGCGAGGCGTGGCTGCCAGGAATCGGCCCCCGGTACACTCCGGCCGTGGCCTATCCCCGTGAAGAGATCGATCGTGTACGGGAGCGGACGGACCTGGTGGAGCTCGCCTCCGAGGTGACCAAGGTGAAGCGCTCCGGCCGCTCCGTGATGGCGGTGTGCCCCTTCCACCAGGAGAAGACGCCGTCGCTGTCGATCGACCCCGCCCGGGGGCTCTACCACTGCTTCGGCTGCGGCAAGAGTGGGGACGTGTTCCGCTGGGTCGAGGATTCGCAGGGTCTCGATTTCCGGGAAGCGGTCGAGCTGCTGGCGCGGCGGGCCGGGATCTCCCTCACCGAGGAGCCCGGCTCCAAGGAGCGGAGGGGGCAGCGGGAGGAGCTGATCGGTGCGGTGGAGGCGGCGGTGGCCTTCTACCACGAGCGACTCAAGTCGGGCGGCGACGCCGGGCCGGCCCGCAGCTACCTGCGGGGACGGGGCTACGACGGCGAGGTGGTCGACCGGTTCGTGCTGGGGTACTCGCCTGCCGCCTGGGACGAGTTGACCCGCCGCCTCGAGAAGGCGGGGTTCACCGCCAGGACCCTCACCGCCGCCGGGCTGTCGACCCGCAGCAGTCAGGGCCGCCTCATCGACCGGTTCCGGGGAAGGATCATGTTCCCCATCTACGACCTGCGAGGTGACGCGGTCGGGTTCGGGGCTCGCCAGCTCGAGGGCGATCCGCCCAAGTACCTCAACTCGCCGGAGACGCCCATCTATCACAAGTCCCGGTTGCTCTACGGCCTCAGCTGGGCGAAGTCGGAGATCGTGCGCCGCGGCGAGGCGGTGGTGGTGGAGGGGTACACCGACGTCATCGCGGTCCACCTCGCCGGCATGCCGGTGGCGGTCGCCACCTGCGGCACCGCTCTCGGCGAGGAGCACCTCGACCTGTTGCGACGCTTCACCGAACGGGTGGTGCTCGCCTTCGACGCCGACGAGGCGGGGGCCGGCGCCGCCCTACGCGGGTTCGAGCATTCGGTGCCGGGCGACCTCGACCTGCGGGTGGCGGCTCTCCCCGAGGGCCGCGACCCGGCCGACGTGGTGCGGGCCGGCGACGTCGCCGCGCTGCAGGCGGCGGTGGCCGACAGCGCCCCGCTGCTGCAGTTCCGCCTCGACCAGGAGCTGGGACGGTTCGCCCTCGACGAGGTCGAGGCGCGGGGCCGGGCGGTGCGGGCCGCGGCGGCGGTGGTGGCCCGCCATCCCGATCCGCTGGTGCGCCACGAGTACGCGGTGATGCTGTCGCGGCGTACCGGCGTCGAGCTGGATCACGTCGAGCAGGCGGTGGCGTCGGCGGTGCGGGCCGGTGCCGATCCGGAGCCTCGGAGGAGACGGCCGGTGGCGCGACGCCTCTCTGGTGAGGAGAAGGCGGAGCGCGACCTGCTGCGGTGGCTGCTGGCGAACGACCCCGAGGTGCGAGGGCTCGACCTCGTTCCCGACCTCTTCACCAATCCCGATTTCCGGGAGGCGTTCGAGGTGATCGCTCCCGCCCTCACCGACCTCGAGCCGGGGGTGGCGCCTGACCTGGGGAGCCTGGTGGGCGGCGATGACTCTCCGGTGGCGGCGCTGCTGGCGGAGCTGGCCCTCACCGACATGAGCGACCTCGCCCCGGCCGGCGAGCTGGTGCGACGCATCGAGATCGGGGCCATCGAGCGCCGCATCGACACGCTTCGTCGGGAGATGGAGGGACTCGGTCCTGAAGGTCAGGCGTCTTCTGACCGATTGTCCCAGTTGGTAGCCTTGGAGGCACAACGCCGTCGCCTACGGAGCCGGGAATGAACGAGACAGCCGAAACCGTCTTCGAGCGCCTCACCCTGCGCGGGCGGCAGCGCGGCTTCCTGGTGATGACCGAGATCCAGCAGGAGCTGGAGGATGCCAAGGCGACGGTGGACGCCTTCGACGAGGTGTTCGTGGCGCTCCAGGAGCGCAGCATCACGATCCGGGAGGACTCCAACGACGCCCTGGCGGCGACGGCTCTCAGTAGCGACGAACTGGTGCACGTCTCCGACCCGGTGCGGATGTACCTCCAGGAGATCGGGCGTTACCCCCTGCTCACCCCGCAGCAGGAGGTGGAGCTGGCGATGCAGATGGAGGCCGGGCTGCGGGCCGACGACAAGCTCGACGGTGAGGAGGCCGGGCTCTCCCTCGACGAGAAGGTCATCCTGGAGCGGGCGGTGCGGGGCGCCGAGCAGGCCCGCAAGCGGCTCGTGGAAGCGAACCTGCGGCTGGTGGTGTCGATCGCCAAGAAGTACGTGGGGCGGGGCC
>CAYUDA010000160.1:0-4217 GCA_964443425.1 uncultured Acidimicrobiaceae bacterium | reverse complement strand
TGCAGGGCACCCCCCCTCGGCTCAGTTGCCAGCTGCGCTGGCACTTCGCCGGTCCCCCCTTTTGGCAAGGGGGGACGACAGGGTTTGTCGTCCTCCCTGGGATCAGGGGGGACGAAAGAAAGGCGACCCCCGTCAGCTCATGCTTACACGGATGTAGTTCTCAACACCTGTGGACAATATCGGGGATAACGACACGCGTGTGATTCAGCGGTAGTTCAGCGTCATGGCGAACCCGGCGGCGATTCCGGCCAAGCCGATCAGCAGCCACGTGTTGTCCGGGCTCCCCGGCAGGAAGCTGATGTAGTTGGTGAGGATGATGAGGACGCCGACCCCCATCAGACTGAACAAGGTCACCACGTACCAGGTCGGGGACGGGCCCTTTGCCTTGATCGGGTCCTTCGTGGGCGGCGGCGTGGGCCGCCGGTTTGCTTTCTTGCGCTTCTTGGAGACGGGCATGACGGATGAGGATAGTGGCTGGCGCCGGGTGGGTTCGAAACGGGGCTGGCCCGCGCCACCGTGGTTCTCCCCTCGCGGGGGTACTGTTGACGCCCGCGTCGCGGTATCGAGGCGATGAGATGAACGACTCCACAGACACGACAGAGGCGCCGGAGCCGCAGGCCCCCGCTGGGGAGCGCCGCGGCATGGCGGTGCGGATCGCGCGGGTGGCGGGGTGGACGCTCGTCTGGCTCGGGGTCCTCACCCTCGGATTCGTGGCCCACCAGCTCTGGATCACCTCCTGGTTCGCCAGGCACAACCAGCAGCAGTTGGCGGAAGAACGGGTCACCCAGTGGGCCGCCACCTCCATCACCGAGGTGGAGGTGGAGTCGACGGGCGGAGGCGAGGCGACCGAGGATCCGGGGGCGGAGACGCCGCGGGTGATCCTCAAGGTGGAGTCACCGCCCGAGTTGCACGCCGCCTTCGCCCTCCTTCGCATCCCCACCATCGACCGGTTGGCGGAGGGATGGAACGTCGTCGAGGGGGTGACGTTGGCCGACCTCAAGACCGGCACCGGTCACATGCCCGACACCGCGCTTCCCGGCCAGCCCGGCAACGCCGTCATCAGCGGCCACCGCACCACCTACGGCCAGCCGTTCCACGAGCTGGATCAACTCCAGCCGGGAGACCGGATCGAGGTGGAGACGGCGCTCGGCACCCACGTCTACGCGGTGCGGGAGACCAAGATCGTGGCTCCGACCGAACTCTCGGTGACCGAGCCGAGGGAGGGCGCCTGGCTCACCCTCACCACGTGCCATCCCAAGTTCTCCGCCCGCCAGCGCCTCGTTGTTGTCGCCGAGCTGGTGGCAGGCCCCAACTTCGAAGCGATCCAGGAGATGTCGTGATCCGCAGGTTCTACGGGATGCTCCCAGGTCCGACTCCGGTCCGGATCCTGCTGTCTATCGTCATCATCGCCGGCGTGCTCGTGGGGTTGCACTTCTTCTACAACTGGCTCGGCACCATCGTTCTCGATACAGGAGGGACGGTCGGATGAAGATCCTCGTCCTCGACAACTACGACTCGTTCACCTTCAACCTCGTCCAGTACCTCGGCGAGTTGGGGGCGGAGCCGATGGTGGTGCGCAACGACCGCCTCAGCCCCGACGAGGCGCGGCGCCTCCATCCCGACCGGCTCGTGATCTCCCCCGGTCCCGGCAAGCCGGAGGACGCCGGCTACTCGGTCGACTACGTCCGGGAGCTGGGACCCGAGATCCCGACGCTCGGCGTCTGCCTCGGCCACCAGGCGATCGTGGTCGCCTTCGGAGGCACCGTCGGACGAGCCCCCGAGCCCCGCCACGGCAAGGTGTCACAGATCACCCACGACGGTCGAGGGCTGTTCTCCGGTCTCCCCAACCCGTTCGTGGCGACCCGCTACCACTCGCTGGCGGCGATCGAGATGCCCGACGTGCTCGAGGTCACCGCCCGCAGCGACGACGGGGTGGTGCAGGGCATCCAGCACAAGGAGCTACCGATCTACGGGGTGCAGTTCCACCCCGAGAGCGTGATGACCAGCGAGGGCATGGCGCTGCTGAAGAACTTCCTCGCCTGAGTTCGCGGCGGCGCCGTCGTCCTGCTGGAATGGTCACCGCCCGCCACCGTCGGATCCCATGAGTTGTTACTTCATCGCTCAGATCGACATTCACGACGAGGCCGAGTACGCCGCCTACCTCGCCGGGTACGACGCGGTCTTCGACCGCTACCAGGGCGAGGTGCTCGCCGTCGACGACGACGTCGCGGTCCTGGAGGGCGAATGGCCGTTCTCCCGCACCGTCCTCATCCGCTTCCCGGACGGTGCCGCCCTCGACGACTGGTATCACTCGCCCCAGTACCAGGCCCTCGCGGTGCATCGTCGCCGCGCTTCGGTCGCCAACATCGTGGCGGTGGAGGGCCGCTGAGCCTGCTCAGTCGGCGATCCGTATCGTTCCGTCCACGTCGTCGATGACGATGAGGCCGTCGGCCTCCAGGCCCAGCAGAACGTCCTCCAGGTCGTCGGGATCGAGGCCGGTCTCGTCGCCTAGCTCGTCGAGCGTCGCCGGGTGGCGGACCAGCATCCGGATCATCATTCCGCGAGCTTGGCGCACCGAACCCTCGAACCGGGCCTGCGGCCGGGGCGGGGTGGCGATCTCGGGCCCGGCGCACCAGTCGGAGACCGGGCACTCGGCGCAGTCGGGACGGTGCGGCCTGCAGAGCAGGGCGCCAAGGTCCATCACCGCCTGGTTCCAGGTGGCGGCGTCGGCCGGGAGATGGCCCTGTACGACCGACTCGAGCCCGGAACCGGTCAGCGCCTCCCCGTGCCAGCGCGACAGCACCCGCCGCTGATTGATGTCCACCGCGGCGACCTGATGGCCGAAGGCGAAGGAGGCCACCGCGGCGGCGGTATAGGGGCCGACCCCGGGCAGCTCCTCGAGTCCGGCGGCGTCGGTGGGCCATCCCTCGTCGGCGATGCGGCGAGCCGCTTCGTGGAGGCGCTTGGCCCGGGTGTTGTAGCCGAGGCCGACCCAGGCGGTCAGCACCTCGGTGAAGGCGGCGGCGGCGAGGTCCTCCACGGTGGGGAAGCGGGCCAGGAACTGCTCGAAGTGGGCGGCCACCCGGCTCACTTGGGTCTGCTGGAGCATCATCTCGGAGACGAGCACCACGTAGGGGTCGGTGCTGCCACGCCACGGCAACCGGCGCTGATGGTCGGCGTACCAGGCGAGCAGGGCGGCGTTGCGCTCGTCTTCGATCGAGGGCCGCTCGTTCACGGGGATGGTCAGGGTGCCGGGGCGGGTTCCGGCGGCGGAACCTTTCCGAGGTGCACCTCGACGATCGAGCCGTCCGTGGCCGCGGTGCCGGCGAGGGGATCCTGCTCCGCGATCCGGTTCTCGAGGCCCGATTCGACGGTGACGTCGACGGTGCCGACCACGTTGAGGGTGAGGCCGGCGTCGGCGAGGGCGGTGGTGGCGTCCTCTTCGGTCATGCCGAGCAGGTTGGGAACCGTCACCTCGATGATCGTGCCGAGCTTCACGTGCACCTCGTCCCCGAACTTGACCTCGCTGTCGGCCGTGGGATCCTGGGCGGCGATGAGCCCGTCGAGGCCGCTGGCGCCGGTGACGTCGACGGTGTCCGGGTCGACGATGAGTACCAGACCGTTGTCGGACGCGTAACTGCGCGCCTCGGTCTCGGTCATCCCGGTGAGGTCGGCGAGGTTGAATGGCTCCGGGCCCTGCGACACGTACAGGGTGATGGTGTCGTCCCTCCGGCTCAAGGCGCTCTCTGCCGGGTCGGTGCGGATCACGAACCCTTCGAGCACGTCGTTGGAGTACTCCTGAACGACCTGGATGTCCTCGAATCCTTGCCGCGTCAGCTCCGAGGTGGCCGTCTGCTCGGTGGTCCCGGCCAGGCTCGGCACGGTCAGCACCAACGGCCCGCGGGAGACCCACAGGTCGATGACGGTGTCGGGCGACGCGGTGGAGCCGGGGCTGGGACGTTGGTCGAAGACGATCCCGGCCGCGTAGTCCTGGCTGTCCTGGTAGGTGACCGCGCCGACTTGGAAGCCGTCGTCCTCGATCCGCTGGCGGGCTACCTCCTCGGTCTCGTCGATGACTCGTGGGATCGGGTACTCCTCGGTCCCGGAGGAGAGGATGACCACGACCACCGCGCCCGCCTCGAGTTCGGCTCCGGACGCGGGGTCGGTGCCGATGACGATGCCGCTGTCAACCGTGTCGCTCGGTTCCTCCCGCTGCT
>CAYUDA010000159.1:0-4230 GCA_964443425.1 uncultured Acidimicrobiaceae bacterium | reverse complement strand
CCACCTCGGGGGCGAGGCGGTGCATGGTGTTGGTGCAGATCACGAGCAGGTCGGCCCCGGCACTCTCCAGAGTGCGGGCCGCCTCCACCAGGCGGGCCGCCGCGGTGTCCCAGTCGCCCGATTCCTGGAGCGCCTCGATCTCGGCGAAGTCGAAGCTGAAGAGGATGGCGGGAGCGGAATGGGTGCCGCCGAGACGGCGCTGCACCTCCTGGTTGACGATGCGGTAGTACTCGGCGGACGATTCCCAGCTCATGCCGCCGATGAGTCCGATGGTGCGCATACCGTCCTCCCTCTCGGCCCCGTGGTGGACGCAGCGTAGGCACCGGCGCGATGCCCTAGCCTGCCGGGCGTGGCCGTCGATTCCCGCTCCCGCCGCCTCATCGCGCTGATCCTGGCGTCGTTCGTCACGCTTGGGCTGCCCGTCGGGCTGCTCGGCACCGCCTGGCCCTCGCTGCGCACCAGTGTCGGCAGGCCGGTGTCCGACCTCGGCGTGGTGCTGGCGGTCGGCACCGTCGGATACGGGTTGGCGACCTTCGTGTCGGGCTGGGTGTGGGCCCGCTTCGCGGTGGGACGGATCCTGGTGGCGGCCATGGGCACGGGCATCGTGTCGCTGGGCGCCTACGCCGCGGCGGGGAGCTGGTGGATGGTGCTGGTGGCGGGGGTGATGGTCGGCGTGTCGGGCGGGCTGATGGAGGGCGCGCTCAACTCGTACGTCGCCCTCCACCACGGGGTGCGGGTCATGAACCTGATGCATGCCTGCTTCGGGGTGGGCGCCACGGTGGGACCGTTGCTGATGACCGCGGTGCTGGCCACCGATCGCTCGTGGCGCTGGGGCTACTGGATCGTCGCCGGCTACGAGGTGGTGCTGCTCGGGTTGCTGTGGCGGGTGCGCACCAAGTGGCGGCGGATGGAGGAGAGCCCGAAGGATCTCGGGCACGGGCCGGTGCGTCGCCGCATGGTGGCCGGACTGATGGCGATCTTCTTCGTCTACACCGGGCTCGAGATCGGGACCGGGCAGTGGGCCTACTCGTTTCTCACCGAAGGCCGCGGCGTCTCGGAGGTGGCGGCCGGCGTCTGGGTGTCGGTGTTCTGGGGTTCCCTCACCGGTGGGCGGCTCCTGCTCGGCATCATCGGGGAGAGGGTGAAGCCCCGCGCCGTGCTGGACCTCTCGGTCACCGGCGCGCTCGTCGGTCTCGGATGGCTTTGGTGGAACCCGGCCGGACTCGGGATGGTCGCCCTCGCCGTCATCGGGTTCAGCTTCGCCAGCGTCTTCCCGATGTTCGTGGCGTTGACGCCGGAGAAGGTGGGGGCCGCCAAGGCGCCGCACGTCATCGGGTACCAGATCACGGCCGGCGGGGTGGGAGCGGCCGTGATCCCGTGGGTCGCGGGTCGGATCGTGGAGTGGTACTCCCTGGCGGCCCTCGCCCCCTACTTCCTGGCGGTGGCGGGGGCGCTGGCGACGCTCCATGTTGCCATCGAGCACTCCGGGCACGAGCGGGTGCGGCCACGGCGCGGCCCGAAGGCGGGGGTCGCGGGTTCCGGCTGAGGCGGTGTGGCACCATGGGGATGACACGCTGCGAGGTCCACGATGCCGGCGAACCTGACACCCGCCTACAGGGCGGCGGAGAAGGCATACCGGCGGGCGCGTGAGCCCGCCGAGCAACTCGAGTGTCTGCGGGAGATGCTGCGGGAGATCCCCAAGCACAAGGGCACCGACCACCTCCAGGCGGACATCAAGACCCGGATCAAAGAGGTCACCGGGGAGCTGGCGGCACCCCGCAAGACCGGTGGCGGTGGGCCCCACACCGTGTTCCGTCCCGAGGGTGCAGGCCAGATCGCCCTGGTGGGCCCACCCAACGCCGGCAAGTCCACCCTGCACGACCGCCTCACCGGATCGCACGCCGCCGCCGGACCGTATCCGTTCACGACCCAGTTCCCGCAGCCCGGGATGATGCCGGTCGAGGACGTCGCATTCCAGCTCATCGACCTACCCGCCGTGTCGTCCGAGCATCCCGTGCCATGGCTCGGCAACGCTCTGCAACCCGCCGACGCCTGCCTGCTGGTGGTCGACGTCTGCCAGCCTGACTGCATCGAGCAGGTCGCCGCGGTGCCGTCCCTGCTCGGGGAGCGCCACGTCACCCTGACCCCACAGTGGCCCACCGACGCCGGAAACGGTGACGACCTCGCCGGGCACGACCCGTTCGCCGTGACCCTCCCGACGCTGCTGGTCGTCACCAAGCGCGACCTCATGGACGACCCGGAAGGCGAGGTGGCCACCTTCCGCGATCTCGCCGGCCTCGACCTGCCGACCCGGATGGTGTCCGCTACCACCGGGGAAGGGCTCGAATCGTTGGGGGAATGGCTGTTCCAGCACCTCGGCGTGGTGCGGGTGTACACCAAGATTCCCGGGCAGCCGCCGGACATGGGACGGCCATTCTGCCTGCGGAGGGGCGAAACGGTGCATGACGTCGCCCGCCTCGTCCACAAGGAGGTCGCCGCCTCGTTCCGCTACGCCCGCCTGTGGGGTGGGGGAGACTTCGACGGGCAGCAGGTGGGCGCCGAGCACGTCGTCGCCGACGGCGACGTGCTCGAGATGCACACCTGACGGCGGCAACGGGATACCGGAGGAGGCGTACCCTGGAGGGATGGAGGCCAAGCAGGCAACCGTGCGCCTCTACGGGGACCTCAACTGGTTCGTCCCCGAGCGGGCCTCGACGGCGGTGGTTCGCTTCGACGTTCCCGGGGCGGTGAAGGACGCGGTCGAGTCACTCGGGGTGCCCCACACCGAAGTGGACCTCGTGCTGCTCGACGGAGAGCCGGTGGGATGGGAGGCGCGGCTCCATCCCGGCGCCCGAGTCGCGGTCTATCCCTGGTTCGGCCATCTCGACGTGGCGGGAATCTCGCCGGTCCACGTCCCGGCCCCCGATCCGGTGCGGTTCGTCGCCGACGTCCACCTCGCTCGGCTCGCCCGGTACCTGCGCCTCGTCGGGTGCGACGTCCTCCACGATCCCGGCTCGAGTCCTCACGAGATCGCCGATCTGTCGGTCGCCGAGCAACGGATCGTGCTCACCCGCGACGTCGGGCTCCTGAAACGGGGGGCGGTGCGCCACGGCTACTACGTGCGGGCGACGGCGCCATTGGCGCAGGCGATCGAGGTGGTGGGGCGGTTCTCCCTCGCCTCTTCGATCGCGCCGTTCACTCGCTGCATGGCCTGCAACGAGGAACTGGAGGCGGCGACGGCCGATGAGGTGGCGGGTGCGGTGCCGGAGCGGATCGGTCGCCTCCATCACGAGTTCCGCCGCTGCCGCGGCTGCGGCAGGGTCTACTGGGACGGGAGCCACCGTCGCCGGCTCGACGAGATCGTCGCCACCGTGCTCCGCGCCGCGGTCACGGGTGCGGGGACCCCCCCTCCCCGCCCGTGATCCAGGTCGCCGTCGACGGTGGGGAGGGCGGCGGCGTTCAGGTGGGGGCGCTGATCCGAGGAGCCAGAGGTCGCCGCATCGGCGCCGGCACGGACCACGACGAGATCCCGCCACCGACAGTGTCCACCGGGCAGCTCCGCCGCAGGGAGTCGGTGTAGTGTGCGGGTCCGGTATGGGCAGATCCCTTGGTCCTGGGAACGTGACTCAATTCCGACGCGAGAGGACGACGATCATGGCCGAAGCAAACCGCTGCGAGAACTGCGGGTTCCGCGCCAGGTTCGACAACCGTCCCAAGTCTCTGCTGGGGCGGCTGTGGCACTGGCACGCCGGCTGGTGTCCGGGGTGGCGACAGTACATGGCGTCCCTACCCGCCGAGGGGCGGATCGAGATCGCCAAGAACTACCGCCTGGACAAGTTCCTCTGAACCGGACGGAGGGCGGAGGACCGACGGCACCGCGTCTCCCCGCCGGGATCACGGGGAGGGGAATCCCCCTTCCCCGATCGTGATCCAGGTCGCCAGCGACGAGGCGCACAGCTCACCGTCGGCGGTGTAGAGGGCGGAGGCGCCGATCCGTTTGCGCCCCTCGACCGCGACCCGAGTGGCGACCACCACGTGGGGTTGCCCGCCGCGCACCTTGGCGTGGATGCGTCCCGCCATGCGGCCCAGCAAGGCCACCACCCCGGATTCGGCGGCGGCGAAGAAGGAGGGGCAGTCGATGGAGGCCCACACGATCTCCTTCGGCACCGTGCCGTCGGGGTCGGTGACCGAGGCGTCCGGGACCCATGGCGCCGCCACCAGGTCGGCGCC
>CAYUDA010000158.1:935-4256 GCA_964443425.1 uncultured Acidimicrobiaceae bacterium | reverse complement strand
CGCCCCTCGTCGATGAGCGCCAACCGGTCGACGGACTGCTCCGCCTCGAGCACGTTGTGGGTCACGAGCAGCACCGCGACGCCTTCGGACCCGAGACGCCGGATCTGCTCCCAGAGACGGCGGCGGCGCAGCGGATCGACGTCGTTGGTGGGCTCGTCGAGGATGACCAGGAGGCCCGGCCACACCGTGGCCATGGCGAACCCGACGAGGCGCCGCACCCCGCCCGACAGCTTCGCCCCGAGAGTGTCGCGCCACTCCTCGATCTCGAGCGCCGCGATCATCTCCTCGGCCCGGGCCCGGACCGCCTCCTTCTCCCCACCCCGGATCCTGCCGCTGACGGTGGGCGCCTCGTGGACCTTGAAGGAGTCGATCGGGACCTGCGCCTGAGGCAGGTAGGAGCAGAGCTGGCGGGCCACGTCCGGATCGGCGACGAAATCGTACGGTCCGAGGGTGATGGCGCCCGAGGTGGGCTTGAGGAGGCCGATGACCTGCTTGACGAGGGTCGATTTGCCGGCGCCGTTGGGTCCGAGCAGGCCGTAGACCTCGCCGGGCCGGATCTGGAAGGTGAGGTGGTCGTTGGCGTAGCTGGCGCCGTCGTCGTAGGTCTTGGTGACGCCCTCGATGTAGAAAGTCCACGGCCGATCCGTCACGCCCACCCTCTCCTCGCCAGATCAGCGGGAGCATACCGACGCCAGGTACCGCGCCGGCCGGATCGCAGGCGCGGCGGGAACCCGCCGGGCACGGAACGGCGGCGAACGCCCGGCTCCGCCACTCCGATGGTCCCCGGCCGGGGTACCATCTCGACTGCATGTCGGAATCCCCCTTTCGCAACGTGGCGCTGATCGCGCACGTCGACCACGGCAAGACCACCCTGGTCGACGCCATGCTCGGCGCCACCGGCGTCTTCGCCGCCCACGAGGCGCGGGTCGATCGCGTCATGGACTCCAGCGACCAGGAACGCGAGCGCGGCATCACGATCCTCGCCAAAGCGGCCTCGATCGAGTGGAAGGGCGTCCGCATCAACCTGGTCGACACCCCGGGACACGCCGACTTCGGGGGCGAGGTGGAACGGGCCCTCGCCCTCGTGGATGGGGTCCTGCTCCTCGTCGACGCCGCCGAGGGTCCCATGCCGCAGACCCGGTACGTGCTGTCGAAGGCGCTGGCGCTTCAACTCCCCGCGGTCGTCGTCATCAACAAGGTCGACCGGCCCGATGCCCGGGTCGCCGCAGTGGTCGACGAGGTGTACGAGCTGTTCTTCGACCTCGGCGCCGAGGAGCGCCACATCGAGTTCCCGATCGTCTCGACGATCGCTCGCCTCGGCCGCGCCATGGAGGGAATGGGGGTCCCGGACGACGACGCCGACCTCGCTCCCCTCCTCGACGCCATCGTCGAGACGATCCCCGCTGCGGCGGGCGATCCGGAGGCGCCGTTGCAGGCCCTGGTCACCAATCTCGACGCCTCCGAGTACCTGGGCAGGCTCGCCATCGGTCGCGTGGTCGAGGGCACCCTGGCCCGCGGCGAGCAGGTGGCGCTGTGCCGCGCCAACGACGAGGAGGCGCCGCTGCGGCGCCGGCTCACCCAGCTCCTCGGGTTCTCGGGTCTCGACCGCCTCGAGGTCGACGAGCGGCGGGCCGGCGACCTGTTCGTGGTGGCCGGCTTCCCGGAAGTCGAGATCGGCGACACCCTCGCCGACGCCACCGACCCCCGTCCCCTGCCCCGGCTCGAGGTCGACGAGCCGGTGCTCCGGATGACCTTCGGGGTCAACACCTCACCGCTGGCCGGCCGGGAGGGCAGGTTCCTCACCTCCCGCCAGATCAAGGAGCGACTGGAACGCGAGGTGCTCGGCAACGTCTCGATCCGCATCGGCGCCACCTCCTCGCCGGAGGTCATCGAGGTCGCCGGCCGGGGTGAGCTGCAACTCGCGGTGCTCATCGAGTCGATGCGCCGCGAGGGCTACGAACTCCAGGTGAGCCGGCCGGAGGTGATCATCCGGGAGATCGGGGGACACCCTCACGAGCCGCTGGAACGGGCCGTCGTCGACGTGCCCAACGAATACGTCGGCACCGTCACCCAGGCGATCGCTCCCCGCAAGGGCAAGGTCACCGACCTGCGCCCCGGTGATGCGGGACGCACCATCGTCACCGTGGAAGCTCCGGCTCGCGGCCTCCTCGGCTTTCGCTCCCTGCTGATGACCGCCACCCGGGGCACCGCTCTGGTCCATCAGCACCTGGCGGGATGGGTCCCATGGGCCGGCGAGCTCCCGCACCGCGCCGGCGGGGCGATGGCGGCGGACCGGCTCGGCGTTTCCACCGGGTTCGCCCTCGACAATCTCCAGAAGCGAGGGGAGCTGTTCATCGGGCCCGGGATCGACGTCTACGAGGGAATGGTCGTCGGGGAGTCGTCCCGCCCCGAGGAGATGCAGGTGAACCCGACCAGGACCAAGCAGCTCACCAACATCCGCACCCACAACACCGACGAGGCGATCAAGCTCAAGCCGGCCCGCGAGCTGACCCTGGAGACGGCGATCGAGTGGATCGCCGACGACGAGCTGGTGGAGGTCACCCCGACCAGCGTCCGGGTTCGCAAACGGCACCTCGGCGAGAACGAACGCAAGCGAAGCCGGAGGCAGTAGCGGCACCGGCGTCAGCCGGCCGAACCTCAGCGCAGGTAGTAGTCGGGCTCGTTGCCGGGTCGGAACTTGACGGAGCAGCCCAACGACGGATACTGCATGTCGGGGACCGGCGCATCGGCCAGGACCGCATCGACCGCGGCGCGCAGCTCCTCGCCGGTCACCGGCACCGTCGACCCGGGCCGGCTCCCGTCGAAGCGGCCCCGGTACACCAAACCCCGATCCGGCCCGAAGAGGAAGAAGTCCGGGGTGCACGCCGCGGTGTAGGCCTTGGCGACCTCCTGGGTCTCGTCGAAGAGGTACGGGAAGGAATAGCCGCGGCGGCGGACCTCGGCGGCAATCTGATCGGGGGCGTCCTCGGGATAGGTGGCGGGATCGTTCGCGGAGATGGCGACGATCCCGAGGCCGGCGTCGGCGTAGTCGTTCCCGAACGCGGCGAGGCCGGCGGCGACGTGCTGGACGTACGGGCAGTGGTTGCAGATGAACATGACCAGCAACGCCTTGTTGGTCGAGAACCCGTCTCGCGTCACCACCCTGCCGGTGGCAGGCTCGACCAGCGAGAAGTCGGGAGCGTGGGTTCCGAGAGCGAGCATCCTCGACGAAACGGCCATAGTGATTCCTCCTTGCGGCGCAGCACGAGTGTATGCGTGTGCCCCTTCCCTACCCGACGAATCGAGGGATCAAGCCTGCGC
>CAYUDA010000158.1:0-925 GCA_964443425.1 uncultured Acidimicrobiaceae bacterium | reverse complement strand
GCGCCTCGTGGCGCCGAAGCAGAGAGAAGGCAGGACCTCCCCACCGATCCGTGGCAATCGCCTCTCATGGGCGTGATGCGGCGTGCCCCGGGCCAGAGCGCCCGGGCACAAGCGACCCTGCTTCGCGAAGGCAAGGGACGAACCCCCGACCAGGAATCAGGCGAAACCCGGGACGCATCGGCGTCATGGGAGAAGGGCGCAGCCGGCGAACAGATCGTCGGCAACCTGCTCGACAAGGGTCTCGACCCCCACCGCTGGATGGTGCTGCACGACCTGCAGCTCACCCCGGAAGGGGCCAACGTGGATCACCTCGTCATCGGCCCCCCGGGCGTGTTCACCATCAACACCAAGAACCACGAAGGCCGCCACGTGTGGGTCGCCAAGCGCAGCGTCTGGGTCGCGGGGCACCCGACCGACTACCTGAAGAAGGCGCGTTGGGAAGCGCGGGAGGTGCAGCGTCGCCTCAAGGCCCACATCTCCGGCGACCTGTGGGTGACCCCGGTACTGGCCATCTTCGCCGACAAGCTCACGGTGCGGGAACTCCCGGACAGGATCGGCGTCATCAACGCCGCCACGGTCCACGAGTGGATCGCGTCGCACGTCCGCCGCTTCAGCAATCTCGAGACGCTGCTGCTCCAGCACGCCGCCGGGGACTGGGCTCGATCGCTGGCCATCAGCGCCTGATGGGCCAGACGGCGACATTCCGGCTTGACGTGGGGCACGAGACGCCTATCGTCCCCCTCACGATGATGAACTTCACCGCCGCCGCGTGTTGTTGCTGTTGTGGCGCCGCCATGGTGCCGTGCGGGGAGGTCAACGCGTAGCGAGAAGTCCACTTCCGAAGCCTCCACACCACCCGCACCGGCATCAACCGGGCGGGTTTTCTCTTTTTCCGGCCTTCCTCCACCACATCAGCAAGGAGACA
>CAYUDA010000157.1:0-4278 GCA_964443425.1 uncultured Acidimicrobiaceae bacterium | reverse complement strand
GGCGGTCGGGACCAGGGCGAGCCGCAGGTATCCCTCGCCTCCCTCCCCGAAGAAGCGACCCGCCGAGACGACGACCCCTCCCTCGAGGAGCCGCTCGGTGGCGGCGAGGTCGTCGTCGACGGCAACCCACAGGTAGAGGCCGGCGTGGGAGGCCACCGTCTCCAGCCCGATCTCCTCGAAGGCGTCACGCAGGATGCGGCGCTTCTCGGCGAAGGTCTCACGGCGGCGGGCGGCATGGTCGTCGTCGCCCCAGGCGGCCGCCGCCGCTGCCTGCACGAAGTCGGGGGAGGCGGTCCCGGTTGCGCTGCGCAGCTTCTTGAGGGCGGCGATCGCCTCCGCGTCGCCGACCACGGCACCGGACCGGTACCCGGTCATGCCGGAGCGCTTGGAACACGAGAAGAAGGCGAGCACCCCGGTACTGTCCGCTCCGGCGGCCTGCAACACCGAGGCGGGACCCTGAGGGAAGGCGGCCGGCTCGTAGACGTCGGCGTAGCACTCGTCGGAGAGCAGCAGCACGCCGGCGTCCCGGGCCTTCTCCACCAGGGCGAGCAGATCGCCGAGCGGCGTCACCGCACCCGTCGGGTTGTGGGGGGTGCAGATCCACAGCAACCGTGCCCGCTCCCACACCTCGTCGGGAACCTGATCGTGCCGGAGCACGAAGTCGTCGGAGAGCACCACCCGATGCGCTTCGGCGCCGGCGAAACGGGCGCCGCGCTCGTAGATCGGGTAGCCGGGAGTGCCGAAGGCGACGACGTCGCCGGCGGCCCGGTCGACGAAGGCGAGCGGGGTGCTGAACACGGCCTCCTTGGCGCCGGAGGTGGGCATGATCTGCGTCGCCGCATCGACCGTGACGCCGAAGCGGCGGCCCAGGTAGCCGGCGATGGCCTCCCGCAGCTCATCGGTGCCGGCGGTGAGGGGGTACTGGGAAACGGCGGGGACCGCCCGGCGCAGCGTCTCGGGGATGAACTCCGGGGTCGGCTCGCGCGGGTCGCCGATCGAGAAGTCGATGACGGTGTGCCCCGCCTTGCGCATGGCGTGGGCCCGTTCTTGCACCAGGGCGATCGGGTACGCCCCCAGCTCTGCCAGGACCGGGTTCAGTCGCATACCGCCACGCTAGTTGCTCGATCCGGCCACGGGGGCTTGCCAGGCGCCGTCCGGCTCCGTTCCACCCCGCCGTATGATCGCCCCGTGAGTACCAACGGCTACCGGCTCGTCTTCGCCCTGCTCGGCCTCGCCCTCGCCACGGTGGTGGTGTTGGTGGTGGCGGTGGCGCCCGCGGGACGGAACGTGCCGCTCCCGGCGGCGGTGGAGCGCATCTCCCCCGAGGACGGGGCGACCGTGCTTCGCCAGATTGGACTGGTCGTCGACATGGAACCCGGGTACGCCATCGATCTCTTCGTCGACGGGATCCCGATCCCGTCGGGCGAGATCCGGGCCTCGGCCCCGACCGGCCGGTTCGAATGGGCTCCCGGCCCGACCGCGACCTTCCCGGAGTGGACCCCGGGGACCCACACGGTGCACATCACCTGGGACCGGGCCAACGGCCGCCCCGACCCCGGCGAACTCAGCTGGACGTTCCGGGTCCAGTAGGAATCGCGTCGGGACCCTCGTCGAGGACCCTCCGGAACGTCGCCTCGTCGATGACGGGAACCCCGAGCTCTTCGGCCTTGCGCAGCTTGGAACCGGGGCCCTCGCCGGCGACGACGGCGCTGGTACGCCCCGACACCGAGCCGGTCACCTTGCCGCCGCGCCCCTCGACCGCCGCCTTCGCCTCGTCGCGGCTCAGCTGCTGCAACGTCCCGGTGACCACGAACGTCACCCCCTCCAGCAGGGCGGCGGCGGACGACGCCTCCGGCTCCGGGTCGGCGAGGCGCACCCCGGCCGCCACCAGCTTGCGTACCAGCTCCCGGTTGGCGGGGTCGCCGGCCCAGTCACGGATCGAGGCGGCGATCTCGGGGCCGACCCCCTCGACGGCGGTGATCTCGTCCTCGCCGGCCGCCAGCAACCGTTCCAGGCTGCGGAACTCCCGGGCCAGCAGCCGGGCCACCGTCCCGCCCACATGCGGGATCCCGAGAGCGGTGAGCAGCCGGCCCAGCGGCCGGTCGCGGGCGGCGTCGATGGCCGCCATCAGGTTGTCGACCGAGACCTCGCCCCATCCCTCGAAAGCGAGGAGCTGGTCACGGTCGAGAGTGAAGATGTCGGCCGGGTCGCCGATGATGCCCTCCCGCCGCAGCAGGTCGACCGTCTTGTAGCCGAGACCCTCGATGTCCATGGCGCCGCGAGAGGCGAAGTGGGCGAGGTACTCGCGCAGGCGGGAGGGGCAGGCGTAGCCGCCGGTGCAGCGCGCCTTCGCCTCCCCGTCCGGCAGCACGATCGGGTTGTCACAGAAAGGGCAGGTGGCGGGCATGTGCCACTTGCGCCGTCCCGCCGGGCGGGCCGCCAGCACCGGTCCCACCACCTCGGGGATGACGTCGCCTGCCCGCCGCACGATGACGGTGTCGCCGGGACGCACGTCCCTGCGGTGCACCTCGCCCTCGTTGTGGAGGGTGGCGGTGCTCACGGTGACCCCGCCGACGAAGACCGGCTCCAGCACCGCGTAGGGGGTGACGGCGCCGGTGCGTCCCACGTTGATCTCGATCGCGTTCAGCCGGGTGGTCTTCTCCTCCGGGGGAAGCTTGTAGGCGACGGCCCAGCGGGGGCTCCTGGCGGTGAACCCGGCAGCCTGCTGGTCGGTCAGCTCGTCCACCTTGACGACGATCCCGTCGATCTCGTAGTCGTACTCGTGGCGTCGCCGCAGCGTGTCGGCGACGTAGCGGTCCACCGCTTCGAGGTCGGCGACGACCGCGGTGGCGGGGTTGACCCGCAGTCCGAGCCCGGCGAGCCACTCCAGGGCCTGGTGGTGGCCGGCCAGGGTCGGCCCGCCTTCAACGTACCCGAGCTGGTACACCCAGATCGACAGCTTGCGGGAAGCGGTCATCGCCGGATCCTTCTGGCGCACCGACCCGGCGGCGGTGTTGCGGGGGTTCACGTAGGGGCGCAGACCCTGCTCGGCCTGACGGGCGTTGAGCTCCTCGAAGGCCGAGACCGGCATGTAGATCTCTCCCCGCACCTCCATCACCGCCGGCGGCTCGCCGCGAAGCCGGAGCGGGACGGCGTCGATGGTGCGCACGTTGGCGGTGATGTCCTCCCCGGTCACCCCGTCGCCGCGGGTGGCCCCCTGGGTGAGCACGCCCGCCTCGTAGGTGAGCGACACGGCCAGACCGTCGATCTTCAACTCGCAGACGTACCCGTCCGGCTCCCGACCCAGCATCCGCACCAGCCGGTCCCGCCAGGCGTGGAGGCCGTCGGTGGAGTCGACGTTGTCGAGGGAGAACATGCGCTCCCGGTGCTGCACGGCGGCGAAGACGTCCGCCACCGGTGCCCCGACCCGCTGCGTCGGGGAATCCGCGGTCACCAACTCCGGATGGTCGGCCTCGAGGGTGAGCAGCTCGTTGATGAGGGCGTCGTAATCGGCGTCGGAGATCACCGGGTCGGCCAGCACGTGGTAGCGGTGCAGGTGGTAGCGGATCTGCTCGCGCAGCTCCTCGATCCTGGTCTCGGTTTCCGCTGCGCCCATCAGTCACTCCTGCCGGTGGCGTCCGACCGTACGCTACCGGGCGCGGGTGACACGGCGGGCCACGCCCCGGTGTCTCAGCCGGCCGCCAGTACCCCGTCGATCGTGCCGCCGCCGAGCACCTCGTCGTCCCGGTAGAACACGGCGGCCTGGCCCGGGGTCACCGCGGTCTGCGGCTCGGCGAACCGGACCTCCCACGACCCGTCGCCGGCGGGCGCCAGCGAGGCCGGGACCGGTTCGGAGCGGTACCGGATCTTGACGGCCACCCGAGCGGTCTGCGGGGCACGGCCGGCCACGAACGACACCCCGTCGACCCGGCATCCACCCGCCAGCAGGTCACGGCGGGAACCGACGACCACGGTGGCGTCGGCGGGACGGATCTCGATCACGTAGCGGGGTGTGCCCGCCACGGCTCCCAGCCCGCGGCGCTGCCCGATGGTGAAGTCGACCGTCCCGTCGTGATGACCCACCACGTCGCCGGCGCCGGTGACGATGACGCCGGGGCGGGCCGCCTCCGGCAACCGTTCCCGCAGGAAGCGGCGGTAGTCGCCCTTCCCGACGAAACAAAGGTCCTGGCTGTCGGGCTTGTTGGCGGTGCGCAACCCGAGCCGGGCCGCCTCGGCCCGCACCTCGGCCTTGGTCATCTCCCCCACCGGGAACCGGAT
>CAYUDA010000156.1:0-4343 GCA_964443425.1 uncultured Acidimicrobiaceae bacterium | reverse complement strand
GACGACGACGGCTCCCTACGGATCGTGGGCCTCATCGATCTCGGCGTCCATGCTGGCCGATGCCGGCATCTCGCTCGGCGACCTCACCACCGATGGGACGGCCATCTGGTGGGTGGAGACCCGTCCCCGTGAAGCGGGCCGGTCGGTGGTGGTGCGGCGTGGCCCCGACGGCGGGATCGCAGACGCCACGCCGCCGCACCTCGACTCGCGCAGCCGGGTCCACGAGTACGGCGGCGCCGCCTACGGTGTCGACGGGCCGGTGATGCTCACCGTCCACTTCGCCGACCAGCGGGTGTACCGGCTCTACGGCGGCGTCGCCACCCCGATCACGCCGGAGCCGGCTCTGCCCGCCGGCGACCGCTACGCCGACTTCGCCTTCGCCGACGGCCGCGTCATCTGCGTCCGGGAGCACCACCGCCGAAGCAAGGAGGCGAAGAACAGCCTGGTCACGTTCCTTCTCGACGGGTCGGAAGCGCCGCGGACGGTAGCCAAGGGACACGACTTCTTCTCGTCGCCACGGGTGAGCCCGGACGGCGCACGGCTCGCCTGGCTGGCATGGGACCACCCCCGGATGCCCTGGAACGGCACCGAGCTCTGGGTAGCGGCCCTCGACCCCGACGGCGGCATCTCGGAGCCGGAGCACGTGGCGGGGGGCGAGCACGAGTCCATCTTCCAGCCGGAATGGTCGCCGGCCGGAGAGCTGCACTTCGCCTCCGACCGTACCGGCTGGTGGAACCTCTACCGGCTGCGGGACGGGGTGGCGGAGGCGATCTACCCCATGGACGCCGAGTTCGGGTTCCCGCAATGGCGCTTCGGGATGCGCCGCTATGGCTTCCTCGGCGACGGGCGCCTCGTCTGCACCTACACCGAGGCAGGGCTCGACCGGCTCGCGGTCGCCGACGGCGGCATCCTGCGGAGGGTGCACCTCGAATACGACCACATCGAGCCGTCGGTCGCGGTCGGAGACGATCGGGTCTGGCTCATCGCGGGGAGTGCCGCCGAACCCGAGGCGATCGTCGAAGTGGACGTCGATCGTGAACAGGCCACCGTTGTCCGTTCCAGCTTCGACCTCACGGTGCCGCCGGCCTCCCTGAGCCGGGCCGAGCCGCTCACCTTTCCGACCCGGGACGGAGCGGAGGCCTACGCCTTCTCCTACCCGCCCCTCAACCCGGATTACACCGGGCCCGACGACGAACTGCCCCCCCTGGTGGTGCTCAGCCACGGAGGACCCACCGGGGCGACGTCGTCCGTGCTCCAGCTCCACATCCAGTTCTGGACCAGCCGCGGCTTCGCCGTCGTCGACGTCAACTATCGGGGATCGGCCGGCTACGGCCGCGCCTACCGGGACGCCCTCGACGGACAGTGGGGTCTGCGCGACACCACGGACTGCATCGACGCCGCCCTCCATCTGGCCGGGGAGGGCATGGTCGACACCGAGCGCATGGCGATCCGGGGAGGCAGCGCCGGCGGGTTCACCACACTCTGCGCCCTCACCTTCCACGACGTATTCGCCGCAGGGGCCAGCTACTTCGGGGTGGGCGACTGCGCCGCGCTGGCGGTCGACACCCACAAGTTCGAATCGCGCTACCTCGACAGCTTGATCGGCCCCTACCCGGAGGCCGCCGAGGTGTACCGGGAACGCTCCCCGATCTACTTCGCCGACGAGATCACCTGCCCGGTGATCCTCCTCCAGGGCCTCGACGACGAGGTGGTGCCGCCCGAGCAGGCCGAGGGCATGGTCGCCGCCCTCACCGCCAACCGGGTCCCGCACGCCTACCTCACGTTCCCGGGGGAGGGCCACGGCTTCCGCAAGGCGGAGCACATCCGGCAGGCACGGGAGGCGGAGCTGTCGTTCTACGCCCAGGTGTTCGGGTTCGATCCGGCCGACGACATCGAGCCGGTCGAGATCGCCTTCGCCGATCGCCTCTGAGGATTCCCGCCGAAGCGGCCCGCCCTCCGCCGGGGCGACTCCCCGAGCGATCCCGACGGCGCGGTACAGTCACCCGACAAGTCCGCGGCGGGGCTGATGGCACGAATCCCGCCAACAACGTGATCGGAGTCGAGACGGCATGAGCAGGCGCCGCATTGTCCTCGCGTTGGTCGGCGTCGCCGTGATCGCCACCGGAGCCGTGGTCGTCGTATCGCTGCTGCGTGACACCACGACCACGGTGATCGACGCCAACCAGGCGCGGGACGTCGCCAGGACGACCACCACCTCGCCTCCGGGCGGAGGATCCACGTCGCCGGCGCCGGCCGGCGTCACGGAGCCGCAAGGGAGCGACGACGTGGTCGTCTACGCGTACACGATGTCGGGTCACGAAGAGATCGATGCCCTCGCCGGGGCCCGGCACGACTACCCGGCCGAGACCTACCTCACCGTCCAGGAGGGCGGCTGCGGTCAGGTGTGGCGCTGGCAGGCGATCGAGGAGCGTTGGTCGTCGTGGGAGGTGTGCGACCCGCAGGCCGTCACCGTCGCCGGGTTCGACTCGTTCAACCGGTGGTTCGGCGTCGACGACCTCCAGCAGTACCGCTGCGACCCACCGGCGCCGTACCTGCCCCCCGCGGCGGACACCACGAGCTGGACGTTCACATGCGCCACCGAAGACATCACCCAGGAGACCACCGCGGAGGTGGTCGGCCTCGAGACGCTCGACATCGGCGGTGAGGACGTCGCAACGCTCCACGTCCACTACACCGACACCCTCACCAGCTCCTCGACCGGGGGGAGCGAGACGGATCGCTGGTTCCGGCTCGACGATCCGCTGGTCGTCAAGGAGACCGGCTCGACCTCGAGTGCCAGTTCGAGCCCGATCGGAACGGTCAACTACGCCGAGGAGTACGAGATCACGCTCGAGGCGCTCGAACCTTCGACGTCGTGAGGTCAGAGCGGTTGCCCGAGGCACGGCGAACCGGCGCCACCTGTCGGGCCCCGTCCTCGCCGGTTCGTCGCATCGACCGGGCGACGGCGACGATGGCGACCAGGGGCAGGAGCGACAGGGCCCAGGCGAAGAACGTCGGGACCATCAACGACATGGCGAGCAGCACGATCGCCGGGACCGGACGGCCCCGCCGGTACGTCTCGGCGGCCGCCACCGCGGCGGCGACGCCGATCAGCGTCGCCGCGACGACGATCCCGCGTGCGTCGGCATTGACGTCGGGGAGCGACGACAGCGCGACGGTGGCGCCGATGACTGCCCAACCCAGGATCAAGGCGACGACGGTACGACGCATGTCTTCAGCCTACGCGGCGTCGGGAGGGAAGCGGGCGGTCAGGGGCCGGGCCCCCCGAGCCGGGGACGGCCGTCACACGGTGACGGCGTCGCCCACCGGACCGATCACCCGCCATCCGTCCTCGGTGATGCTGCCGACCACGAGCTGGGGGACTCCGTTCTCGTCGAGCGCCATTCCGCTGCATGCCACGGTGCGATCGCCCTGTGACCAGGCGAACGGGCCGGGCGGCTCACCGACGACGTCGAGGGTCACCCCGTCGGGGGGGTCCGCCGCTACGGCGAGCAGGCCCCGGCATGCCTCGTACGCCAGGGTGGAGGCGAGGGCCTCCGAGTAGGGCTGGTCGTGCGATGCCGCCAGGTCGGCGGTGCCCAGGTACTCGCTGTCGTGGGGCGCATCGCACGGAACCGGCTCACCGACCAACGAGCCGCGCCGGCATTCCCCGGCCCGGCGCACCAGCCGGGACGCCTCGCCGATCCGGGCCAGCGTCGAGTGGCGCGGTGTCGCCTCCCCGGCCGCGTCGTACTCCATCACCAGGCAGGCGAGGTAGCGGTCCCCCTCCTCCCACTCGAGGCCGGAGGGCTGGTACCACAGCGAACCCACCCGCGATTCACGCTCCGGGATGCCGATGAAGCCGAGGAACTGCTCCTCGCAGGCACGATGCGCCTCGGTGGGGAGGGTGCCGGCCGGGAAGGGTGCGTCGGGCCCGGCGGGCAGGATCGAAGCCCCGATCACCTCGTGGGTGTGCCAGCCGTCGCAGGGAACGACCGGGCCCCGGCCGTACGGCGCATAGGGAGCGGCGTCGAGTGAGTCGTCGCTCCCGAGCCACAGACAGTCGCCCGGCTGCCACCGGTACTCGTCCTGGTTGGCGGCGGCGAGCGCTTCGAGCACCTCGAGTGCCGCCTGGCGGGGACCGGCCGCCACGATGATGACCGTGTTCGACCCCCAGGTCATCCACTCCGCGTCAGGCCACGCCGTGGCGTAGACGAAGCCGTGCTCGATCGGGATCTCCTCGGGTTCCTCGTCGAACTGGGAGAGGAGTCGGGCCGCGAAAGGAGGCAGGGTCGGGTCGCCACGCCCGATCCCGTAGGGGTACACGGAGGCCACGAACACCT
>CAYUDA010000155.1:0-4359 GCA_964443425.1 uncultured Acidimicrobiaceae bacterium | reverse complement strand
CCGGTGGCCAGGCCCGGCCTCCAGCCGCGGCGGGTGAGGAAGGCGACGGCCGGCTCGAGGGAGATCGCCAGGAAGAGCGAGATCACCAGCAGGATGAGGAAGCCCTGGAGGCGGCGTCCCACGGTGAGCAGGAGCCAGAGCAGGACCATCAGCCCCACGATCTGGCGCAGCAGGTGTGGCACCCACGGAGGCATTCCCTCCACCGGGGCGAAGAGCGAGAAGCGTCCGGGTCGGGTGCCCGGCTCGGCGCTCTCCTGCGGCCGGTCCGGTGTCGCGCTCATGAATGGTGAGGCTAGCGGCGCCTGTCACGGCGGGTAGGCTCGTCGCATGGATCGCACAACCCTGCAACGGCTTCCGAAGGCCTTGCTCCACGACCACCTCGACGGGGGTCTCCGGGTCGAGACCGTGCTGGAGCTGGCCGACGAGATCGGTTACCCGGACCTGCCGGCATCCGAGCCGGACGCCCTGGCCGATTGGTTCCATCAGGGGCAGGCCGGTTCGCTCGCCCGCTACCTGGAGGCCTTCGGGCACGTCGTGGCCGTGATGCAGACCGAGTCCGCCCTCGAGCGCGTCGCCTACGAGGCGGGCGTGGACCTCGCCGCCGACGGCGTCGTCTACGCCGAGCTGCGCTACGCCCCCACCCAGCATCTCGACCGGGGCCTGGCCCCGGAGGCGGTGGTGACCGCGGTCGAGGCCGGCCTGGCCCGGGCCCGGCGCGAGACCGGCATCGCGACCGCCACCATCCTCTGCGCGCTGCGCCACCTCACCGATTCCGAGCGGGTGGCGCGCCTCGCGGCCCACTTCGCCGGGGAGGCCGTCGCCGGCTTCGACCTGGCGGGCCCCGAACTCGGGTACCCGGCCGACGGCCATCTCGTGGCGTGCCGCATCGCTCGGGAGAGCGGCCTCGGACTCACCCTCCACGCCGGCGAGGCGGACGGACCCGAGAGCATCTGGCGGGCCCGCGCCCGCTGCGGGGCGCAGCGTCTCGGGCACGGGGTGCGGGTGGTCGAGGACACAACCCGCAGCGACGGTGAGGTGGTGGCGCTCGGCCCGCTGGCCCGGATGGTGCGGGACCAGCGCATCCCCCTCGAGCTGTGCCCCACCTCCAACATCGACACCGGGGTGGCCCCGGACCATGCCCACCATCCCTTGGGGGCGCTTCACCGGGCCGGGTTTGCCGTCACCCTCAACACCGACGACCGTCTCATGAGCGCGGTGTCCCTCAGCGACGAGTTCGCCCATGCCGTCGAGGATCACGGGTTCGATGCCGCCGCCCTCGAGGAGGTGACGGTGCGGGCGGTCGAGGCCGGGTTCGGCCACTGGCCGACCCGGCGCCGCCTCATCGAGGACGTGATCCGCCCCGCGTACCGTGAGCTGGTCGCGGCCGAGGCCTCGGCCGGTTCCTAGCGACCTGGCCCGGCGGCGAGCCGGGCGCCGAGCCATCCCGTGACCCGGCCGAGCACGTCGCGCCATTCCGGCTCGTTGTGGGTTTCGTGACGGAGCCCGGGGAACACGATCCGTTCGCAGCCGGGAAGGTCGGCGAGGGGGGCGGAGGTGGCGACCGGAACCAGCGGGTCCTCTTCCCCGTGGATGACGAGGGTGGGGACGCGGATGGCGGAGATGGAGGCCGCGGTCGCCTTCATGGCCCGCAGGAAGATCAGCCCGAACCGGGCCGTGCCCTTGGTCATCACCAGCGGATCGGCGAAGTAGCGACGCCCCACCTCGGGGTCACGGGACAGCTGCTCCCCTGCCACCGGCGATCCGACCCGGACCCGGGGCACCACCCGTCCCAGGACCTGAAGCATCGCCTCGAGGAACCCGGAGAGGTTGGCGTCGAGGGCCGGTGCCGACAGCACCAGCAGATCGGGCTGGGGTCGGTCCGACTCGGCGTAGGCGGTCGCCAGCAACCCGCCGAGGGAGTGGCCATACAGCACGAGGGGCCGTCCCGGCGTCCGTGCCCGCTCCATGATCAGCTCCAGGTCGTCGAGGAAGTCGTCGAAGCGAGTCGCGTCGAGCCGGCGCCCTCCGGAGCGGCCGTGGCCGCGCAGGTCGAAGCCGTGGGTGTCGAATCCTTGTTCCGCCAGGTACCCGCCGACGTGCTCGTAGCGCCCCGAGTGCTCGGCGAGTCCGTGGACCAGGACCACCGTTGCCCGGGCCTGCTCGGCGGGCCAGTGGCGGGTGAGCAGCGTGACGCCGTCGCCGGCGATGATGGTGTCGGTGGTGGACACGGCCCCGCCTCAGAGCAGCCGCTCGGCGGCGGCGACGGCGGCGCCGATGATCCCGGCGTTGTTGCGGTGGGCGGCCGCAACCACCGGAGTCCTCGTGTCGAGGAACGACGAGAAATCGTCGAAACGTTTCGAGATCCCGCCGCCGAGGATGAACAGCTTCGGCGACAGGATCCGCTCCATGTGCCCGAGGTACTCGGCGACCCGGCCTGCCCACCAGTCGAGGCGCATGGCGTCGCGCTCGACGAGGCGGGCGGCGGCGTAGTCCTCGGCGTCCATGCCGCGGAACTCGAGGTGGCCGAATTCGGTGTTGGGCACCAGCGTGCCGTCGTGGAAGAGGGCGCTGCCGATCCCGGTCCCGAAGGTGAGGAGCAGCACGACCCCGGTGGCGTCACGGCCCGCCCCGAGCCGCATCTCCGCCAGGCCGGCGGCGTCGGCGTCGTTGATGAGGACGACCTTCTGGTTGATCCGCTCTCCGATGAGCTTCTCGCCTTCGACCCCGATCCAGGAGTCGTCGATGTTGGCGGCCGACTTGACGACGCCGTCTTCGACCACCGTCGGCAGGGTGCAGCCGATCGGCCCCTCCCAGTCGAAGTAGTCGACCAGCTTGGCCACCACGGCGATCATGGTGTCGGGAACGGCGGGTTGCGGAGTCTTGATCCTCTTCCGCTTCGCCAGCAGTTCCCCGCTGGTGACGTCGACCGGGGCCCCCTTGATGCCCGAGCCGCCGATGTCGATGCCGAGCACCGTGGTCATCTGTCGTCCTTCCTTCGCTCAGATGAACGGCGGCTCCGCCCGCTCGACGTCGTACCACCGTCCACGTGCCTCCATCTCGACCCCCGCCTGCGGAGCCGGCGGAGGGCTCAGGTACCCGAGGCCGATACCGCACCCCAGCCCGGGGCTGAAGTTGCCCGACGTCACGGTTCCGGCGCTGCCGCCCGCCCGCAGGCGGTAGCCGTGCCGGGGAACCCTCCGGTCCCGGGTGCGGAACCCGACGAGACGGCGTGGCAGCACCCCGTCCCGCTGGGCCTCCAGGGCCGGCTTGCCGACGAAGTCGTGGTCCCAGGAGACGACCCATGCTAACCCCGCCTCCAGCGGGCTCCCGGTCGGGTCGAGGTCCTGACCCCACAGCGGGTAGCCCATCTCGAGGCGCAGGGTGTCGCGGGCTCCGAGCCCGCAGGGAGTAGCCCCGGCGTCGAGCAGCGCCTCCAAGAGCGCTCCGGCCGGCTCCGGCGCCAGGCACACCTCGGCGCCGGCTTCCCCGGTATATCCGGTCCCGGCGGCGAGGAACGGCTCGCCGCCGAAGGTCCCGGAGACGAGCCGGAACCGTCCCGGCGCAACTCCGAGCACCTCTTCGAGGAGCCGGGGTGCCTCGGGGCCCTGCACCGCCAGCATCACCGTGGCGGACCGTTGCGGCTCGATCGCCACGCCCGCTGCGGCCCCGGCACGCACCGCCCCCATCACCGTCTCCTCGTTGGCGGCGTTGGGCAGCACCCAGAACGAGGTCTCGTCGAGCCACCACACGATGAGGTCGTCCTCGACCCCGCCGGCCTCGTTGAGCAGCATCGTGTACTGGGCGCGTCCCGGGGCGACGGCGGCGATGTCGTTGCAGAACCGGCTGCGGAGCACGGCGAGGGCGCCGTCCCCGGAAACGGTGAAGCGGCCGAGGTGGCTGACGTCGAAGACGCCGACAGACCGCCGCACCGCCTCGTGCTCGGCGAGGACGCCGGCGTACTGCAGCGGCATCTCCCAGTCGCCGAAGCGGGTGAAACGCGCCCCGAGGCGCTCATGGAAAGATCGCAGTGGAGTCTGTGCCATCGTGGACGGCCCCGGTTCGGGTGGTCCTCCGGTCAGCCTACCGCCGCCTCGCCGTGGGGGTCCTCACCGAGGTCGACGACCTGGAGCGGTCCCGGAACCCGGGTCGGTGCCGCCGGCAGCTCCTGGTCCTCGGGCTCGGCGAGACCGTACTTGATGAGCAGGTGCAGGTAGTCCCGCTGGTAGAAGATCTTGCAGCGGATCTCGGGGTAGAGGGTCCGCAGCTGCCGCACCTTGCGGTTCTTCTTGGTGACGAGCTTCTGGTTCATCGTGGTGATCTCGATGAAGATGTCGTCGTCGGGGAGGTAGAAGTCGGGCC
>CAYUDA010000154.1:0-4384 GCA_964443425.1 uncultured Acidimicrobiaceae bacterium | reverse complement strand
CGACGTTCACCCATCCGGTGGCGCCTCCCACCTCGACCTCGGTCCAGATCGACTGCGTGATCATGCGACTCTGCCCGGTGGTGACCACGTGGTCGGCCAGCGGATCGAGGGTGGCGACGATGTCGTAGGACACCCCCGGCCCCTTCCGGACGTTGAGCACGTCGTCGTAGGCGACGCCGACGACGCCGAGCACGTCACCCTCGCGCCAGAACAGATCGATGAGTTCTCCGGGGAGGGTGGTGGTGGTCTCGGCCGCGATCGTCGTGGTGGTGGTCTCGGCCGCGATCGTCGTGGTGGTGGTCGTGGTGTCGGGAACCGCGGTGGTGGTCGTGGTGTCCGGGACAATGGTGGAGGTGTCCGGCACCGTGGTACTCGAGGCGGCCGTCCCGCCACCGCAGGCGGTGCCGAGCAGGGCGAAGGTGAGGCCGACGACGGCGAGACGCCATCGGGGCGTGAGCGGTGAGGTGGGGTTCATCGTGGTGGTCTCCTTCCTGGCCTCCCGCTGCGATCCTCGCAGAGTCGACGTCTTCCGCATCTGAGAGGTTCCTGGTGCCCGTCGCCGCCATGCACCCAACCCAAGGCTCCAGTGCATGAATACCCGGCCTCTCAACCCTGGGTTCCAGTTCATGAATACCCGGCCTCTCAACTCTGGGTTCCCGGCAGGGGGACAGGTGGGAGGTGCGACACCGGTTGCGAGCCTGCTTCGGCGGCGAGGTGGACCAGGGGGTCGCCGTGGCCGACGAGGGGGTTGAGGGTGCGCCCGATGACCCAACCCGAGAACCGGGCCCGCACCTCGGTGGGCTTGGAGCCGAAGGCGTCGGCGATGACCGCGACCGGGTCGCCCTGCCCGACGTGCTCTCCCAGCGCCACCAAGATGTCGGCGATGCCGCCGTGGCGGGAACGGACCCACGAGGACGACATCACCACCCGCGACGGGCCGGCGGCGGGGAGGTCGTCCCAACTCCCCATCTCCAGGGACGTCAGGGTGCGGAGGATGCCGGCGACGCCGACGTCGATGGCGCCGGCGTCGAAGCGGTGGATCTGACCCCCCTCGTACACGAGCACCTGCTTGCCGCGCCGTACCGCGGCCTCACGCAGCGACCCGTCGCGGAGCCGGGCGTGGAGCAGAAACGGGGCGCCGAAGATGGCGGCGAGATGGCGGGTGGCGGGGTCGGTCATGTCGCCACGGATATGGGGGAGGTTGACGTTGTGGCCGGCTGCGGTGTGGAGGTCGATGCCGAGGTCGCTCTGTTCCACCACCTCGGTCATGACGAGGTGGGCGAGGCGGGCCGCCAGCGAGCCGCGGGGCGATCCGGGGAAGGAGCGGTTGAGATCGCGACGGTCGGGGAGGTAGCGGGACTCGTTGACGAACCCGAACACGTTCACGATCGGCACCGCGATCACCGCCCCCTGGAGGTGTTGGGGGTCGAGGCGCCCCATCACCTGCCGGATGATGGCCACCCCGTTGATCTCGTCGCCGTGCACCACCCCGCTCAGCCACACCGTCGGGCCCGGCCGGCGGCCGTTGACGATCGCCACCGGGAGCGACAGCCACGTTCCGGTGGGCAGGCTCGCCACCGGGATCTCGGAGCGGCGGCTCGATCCGGGAAGCACGGTGATAGCCCCGACCGTGATGGGCCGGTTGCGGGCTTCAGCCGCGGACACGGTCACGGGTACGCCCGGGGCGGGCGTGTTCTTCGAGGAAGGCGATGATGTGGTCGGCCACGTCGACGCCGCTGACGGATTCGATGCCCTGCAGGCCGGGTGACGAGTTCACCTCGAGCACCAGCGGTCCGTGGGTCGATTGCACGATGTCGACCCCGGCGATGTTGAGGCCCATGGTCTTGGCGGCCTTCACCGCGGTCGCCCGCTGCCGGGGTGTGAGCTTGATGGCCTCGGCCGTGCCGCCCCGGTGGAGGTTGGAGCGGAACTCGTCGGGCCCTCCCTGGCGGCGCATCGCCGCCACCACCTTGCCGCCGACGACGAAGGCGCGGATGTCCGCCCCCCGGGCCTCGGCGACGAACTCCTGGACGAGGATGTTGGCGTCGAGCTGGCGGAACGCGCCGATCACGGATTCAGCGGCCTTGCGGGTTTCCGCCAGGACCACGCCGAGACCTTGGGTGCCCTCGAGCAGCTTGACCACCACCGGGGCGCCGCCGACCACGTCGAGGAGGCCGTCGATGTCCTGGGTGGAGTGGGCGAAGCTGCTGACGGGCATGCCGACTCCGGCGCGGGCGAGGAGTTGCATGGAGCGGAGCTTGTCGCGGGCCCGGGTGATCGCCTGCGACTCGTTTGCCGGATAGACGCCCATCATTTCGAACTGGCGCACCACCGCGGTCCCGTAGAACGTGTAGCTGGCACCGATTCGCGGGATGACGGCCTCGAAGGAGAGCGGCTCGCCACGGTAGAGGACGCTGGGGCGGGTCGAGGTGATGTTCATGTAGCAGCGCAGGTAGTCGACGACCCGCACGTCATGACCACGAGCCACCGCCGCCTCCGAGAGGCGGGAGGTCGAGTACAGCGACGCCTTGCGGGACAGGATGCCGATGTTCATGTCGTGGCCTTGCTCCGCCCGGCCAGGTAAGAGCGGCCGGGGTCGACGAGGAAGCGTCCTCGCACCGCCTGGCGGCCGAGCAGCATCCGGAATCCCATGCTGTCGCGCCGGGTCAGCGTCAACTCGACGCGCCATGCCGCGCCGTCGAGTTCGACGGTGGTGAGGATGACCGGCCGCACCTCGGTGCGACCGCTCGAGCTGCGGATCCGGCGCTCGTCGATCACCTGGGCCTCGGCCTGCACCGTGGGGCGTGTGCGGCGCTGCAGCGGATGCAGCGAGAAACGCACCACGGCGATGCCGTCGCGGTAGGTGCGCTCCAGATCGAAGGCGTGCAGTGCCGAGGAGCGGGCGCCGGTGTCGACCTTCGCCTTGATGGCGTCGACGCCGATATCCGGCATGGCGATCCACTCTCGCCACCCGATGGTGCGCCGTGTCATGAGCGCTGCGGGAAGGAGGGGCGCCGTCCCTGACCGGGTCCGGAACTCGTTCCGGAAGCGCCCGATGCGGCCGGACCGGTCCCGGTCACGGCGTCTCGTCCTCGTCGAACGCGTCTTGCCCGGCGGGTTCGGTCGAGGTGGCCTCCGAGGACTCGGTGTCTGCTTCGCCGCCGCGAATGTTTCGCACCGTGGTTGTGGCCCACCGGCCGGCCTTCTTGGCGCCTGTGACGGTGGTGGCAGCGGCCTTCTTCACGACGGGCGCCGCTTCGTGGACGCCGGCGCGCAGCCAGCCGGCGACCCGGGCCCGGGCGGCCTTCCAGCCGTTTCCACCGGGATCGGGGGCGTCTCCGTCAAGGAGCCAGATGAGGGGGTGGAACACGGGGTGTCCTTTCTCGGATGCCTGGCGGGACCCGCCACACACTGGTAGAATACTTTGCAGATAGTAATATGGCAAGTAGCTTGATAATGATTGAGCTTGCCAGGCAGGGAGCGTCTCCATGACGAGCGACTACACCGACACCGTGATCGAGGAGTGGCAGACCGTTCGCCCCGACCTCGATACCTCCACCGCCGCCGTGGTGAACCGGGTGCTGCGTCTCGCCCGTCGTTTCGAGAGCGATCTGGACCGAGCGGTTGCCCGCTTCGGGCTCGGCCGCAAGGGTGATTTCGACACCCTGGCGGCGTTACGGCGTGCCAACCGACCGGCCGCCCTGTCGCCCACCGAGTTGGCGGCGTCCGCCATGATCACCACCGGTGGGATGACGGCACGCCTCGACCGCCTCGAGCAGGCAGGGTGGATCGAGCGGCGTCCGGATCCCGGCGACCGGCGCGGCATTCGAGTGCATCTCACCGACCCGGGGAGGGCACTGGTCGACGAGGTGCAGGCATCGAACCTGGCGCAGCAGCGACGGCTGCTGGCGGCGCTCAGCGACGGTCAGCGGGAGAAGCTGGCGGGACTGCTGCGGCGGCTCCTCCTGGAACTCGGCGACGTCTGACGGAACCGGGCTGGCACCTGGAGGCTTCCGGTGGCACGATGCCGCCATGGCGCCACAACCGACGATCGTGCAGCGGGCGGAGGCCGGTGACGCCGGAGAGATCCTCTGTCTGCAGCGCGCCGCCTACCAGAGCGAAGCCCTGCTCTACGGCACCCCGCGGCTCGCTCCCCTCACCCAGACCCTCGACGAGCTGCGTCGCGACCTCGATGAGCTGATCGTGCTCACGGCGACGATCGGCGAGCGCATCGTCGGGTCGGTGCGGGCCCGGGTCGAGGGGCGCACCGCGTTCGTCGGTCGCCTCATCGTGGCGCCCGATCTGCAGCGGCAGGGCATCGGGACCCGTCTCATGGCCGAGATCGAGGCGCTGCTGGGTCCCCAAGTCGCCCGATTCGAGCTGT
>CAYUDA010000153.1:0-4389 GCA_964443425.1 uncultured Acidimicrobiaceae bacterium | reverse complement strand
AGGTGCGGAGCCGCAACGACTGGAGCCGGATGAACCCGGTGGCGTCGCCCTGGTGGTACACGTCGTCGGCCTCGAAGGTGGCGACCGCTTCGTCGTAGAGAGCGTCGCTGTCGGAGCGCCGGCCCTCCACGATCGCCTGGCCCTTGAACAGCTTGATACGGGCTTCGCCGTTGACCCGCCGCTGCACGTTGTCCATGAAGGCCTGTAGCGCCTCGCGCTCGGGGGAAAACCAGAACCCGTTGTAGACCATCTCGGCATAGCGCGACACCAGCTCGTCGCGGAGGTGGGCCACCTCCCGGTCAAGGGTGAGAGACTCGACCGCACGGTGGGCGTGGTAGAGGATGGTGCCGCCCGGCGTCTCATACACGCCCCGGCTCTTCATGCCGACGAACCGGTTCTCGACGATGTCGACCCTCCCCACGCCGTGGCGGCCCCCCATCTCGTTGAGCATCGACAGCAACGCCACCGGGCCCAGCTCCTCACCGTTCACCGACACCGGCGAGCCCTCATGGAACCCAACGGTGACGATCTCGGCCTCGTCGGGGGCGTCCTCCGGATTCACCGTCATGGCAAACATGTCGGAGGGAGGCCCGGCCCAGGGGTCCTCCAGGATCCCGCCCTCGTAGGATATGTGAAGCAGGTTGGCATCGGACGAATAGGGCTTCTCCGCCGTCACCGGCACCGGAATCCCGTACTTCTCGGCGTAGGCGATGAGGTCGCTGCGGCCGCGCAGGTCCCACTCCCGCCACGGGGCGATCACCTTGATGTCGGGCTTGAGGCCGAAGGCGGCCAGCTCGAAGCGCACCTGGTCGTTGCCCTTGCCGGTGGCGCCGTGGGCGATGGCGTCGGCGCCGGTCGCCTCGGCGGCCTCCACCAGGCCCTTCCCGATGAGGGGACGGGCCAGCGAGGTCCCCAGCAAGTAGTACCCCTCGTAGATGGCGTTGGCCCGCACCGCCGGGAACACGTAATCGCGCACGAACTCCTCGCGCAGGTCCTCGGTGATGGCTTCGACCGCGCCGGTGGCAAGGGCTTTGGTGCGAGCTTCCTCCACCTCGTCGCCCTGTCCCACGTCTGCGGTATAGGCGACCACCTCGGCCCCGTACTCCTCCTGGATCCACTTCAGGATCACCGAGGTGTCGAGGCCGCCGCTGTAGGCCAGCACCACCTTCCGGATGTCGCTCATCAGCCCGCTCCTATTCGTTCGAGTTCTCGTGCCAGGCCCGCCCCGCCGACCGCTTGGTGCGCCACCACCACCAAGGTGTCGTCCCCGGCGACGGTGCCCAGCACCCCGTCGATCTCGGCCCGGTCGATCGACCCCGCCACCAGGTGCGCCGCCCCCGGTGGGGTGTGGATCACGACCATGTTGAGGGAGACGTCGATCGACTCCACGAAGTCGGCCACGGTCCGGCTCAGGGTCCGCTCCGCTTCGGTCACCACCGCCGGATCGGCCGGGATCTCGTAGCGGGGGCTTCCCCCCGGCTCGGTCACCTTGACCGCGCCGATCATGTCGAGGTCGCGCGAGACCGTCGCCTGGGTTACCGCGTGTCCTTCCTTTGCCAGAAGGTTCACGAGCTGCCGCTGGCTGGTCACGGTGCGATCGGTGAGGAGGCGGCGCAGCAACCGGCGGCGGGTGGCGGTCAGCGGGCTCATGGCACCGGATCCATGGTCACCATGGTGCCGATGCCCTCCGGGGTGAAGATCTCCAACAGCAGGGCGTGCTGCATCCGGCCGTCGAGGATGTGGGTCCGCTCCACCCCGCCCCGTGCTGCCGCCATGCACGCCTCCAGCTTGGGGAGCATCCCGGCGGAGACCGACCCCGAGGCGATGACCTGTTCCAGCTCGGGGACCACGATGCGGGCGATGAGCGAATCCTCGTCGCCGAGGTCTCGATACAGCCCTTCGACGTCGGTGAGGTAGACGAGCTTGGCAGCTCCGAGGGCGGAGGCGAGAGCCCCGGCGGCGGTGTCGGCATTGAGGTTGTACACCTCGCCGTCCTCACCCCGTGCCAGCGGCGCCACCACCGGCACGTAGCCCTGCTCCTGGAGACTGAGGACCAGGCCCGGATTCACCGCCACCACCTCCCCCACGAAGCCGAGGCGCTCGTCTTTGCGCCGGGCGATGAAGAGGTTGGCGTCGAGGCCGTTGACCCCGATGGCGACCGCACCGTGGGCGTTCACCAGACGCACGATGTCGGGGTTGATCTCCCCGGCGAGGGTGGACTGCACCACCCGAATGGTCTCGGCATCGGTGACGCGGAGCCCTTCGACCCACTGCGGCTCGATGCCGCGCTGGCCCATCGCCCGCGAGATGTGGGGACCGCCGCCGTGGACGATCACCGGCTTGATGCCGACGAAGTGCAGCAGAGCCACGTCGTCGGCGAAGGTGCTACGGAGGTCCTCGTCCACCATGGCGGAGCCGCCGTACTTGATGACCACGGTCGTGTCGCGGAACGCCTTGATGAACGGCATCGCCTCCGAGAAGATCCGTGCCTTCCCCATCGTCTTGGCGATGCGCGGTTTGGCGGGATGGGGAGTGCCGTGTCCCACCGCCATCAGGAGCGCTCCCCGTTGAGGCGGACGTAGTCGGGGGTGAGGTCCGTCGTCAGCACCCGGGCGGTCCCGGGGCCCCCGCCGATGGTGATCTCCACGGTGAAGTCCCCCTCCGTCATCCGCTCGAGCACGGCCCGCTCGTCGTGAGTAACGGTGCTGCCGCCGCTCGCCACCACGATGCCCTGGTAGGCGATGCCGATCGCAGCGGGATCGAAGTCGATGCCGGAGGCGCCGAGCGCTCCGAGCAGCCGCCCCCAGTTGGGATCGCCGCCGTAGAAGGAAGACCGCACCAGTGCCGAATCCGCGATGGCGCGACCGGCGCGGCGGGCGGTGGCGACGTCGGCGGCGCCGGTGACGTCGATGGTGACGACCCGCCGGGCGCCTTCGGCATCGGCGGCGAGCTGGTAGGCCAGATCGGCCGCCACCTCGGTCAGCGACGCGGCCAGTCCCTCCTGGGTCGGGGTCACCCCCGATGTACCCGAGGCCAGCAGGATCACGGTGTCGTTGGTGGAAGCACAACCGTCGACGTTGAGGGCGTGGAAGGTCCTGTCCACCGCGCCGCGCAGGGCACCGTCGAGGAGCCCGGCCGGCGCCACCGCGTCGGTGGTGAGCACCACCAGCATCGTCGCCAAGTCGGGGCGGATCATGCCGGCACCCTTGGCCATGCCTCCGACGGCGTATCCGGCGGCTGCCTCCACGAATGCCTCCTTGGGCACCGTGTCGGTGGTCATGATCGCCTCGGCGGCGGTTCGCCCCGCCTCGGGTGACGATGCAAGCGCGGCGACGGCGTGGCCGATTCCGTCGAGCACCCGATCGATGGGGAGCTGCGGGCCGATCGGACCCGTCGAGGCGACGAGCACCTCGGCGGCGACGCCGTCGAGGTGGCCGGCCACCGCGGCCGCCGATGCCCGCGCCGCGGCGGCCCCGGCGGCCCCGGTCCCGGCGTTGGCGCATCCCGAGTTGAGGAGCACTCCCCGCACCCCGCGGCCGGACGCGAGGTGCTGCCGGCTGAGCCTCACCGGCGCCGCCGCCGCCCGGTTGACGGTGAAGACGGCCGCGGCGGGCCGCGGTTCGGCGGTGGCCACCAGAGCAAGGTCGAGCACACCCCGCCCCTTGATGCCGCAGGCGACGCCTGCAGCGCGGAATCCGCCCGGTCCGGTCACACTCACGGCATCCACCCTTCGGTAGGGAGCCCATCGAGCTCCCCCAGCCCGAGCATCAGGTTGGCGCACTGCACCGCCTGGCCGGCGGCGCCCTTCAGCAGGTTGTCGATGGCGGAGAGCACGATCACGGTCCCGGTGCGATCGTCGACGTGGGCCGACAGCAGGCACCGGTTGGAGCCCACGACCCAACGGGTGATGGGCGGCTCCGTCCCGACCGTCACCAGTGGGGCGGCGCGGTAGGCCGCCGCAAGCGCCTGCTCCACGTCCGCCTGCCCGGTCCCGGGACGGGCGGTGGCGTAACAGGTGGCGAGGATGCCGCGCTGCATCGGCACCAGATGTGGCGTGAAGACCACTTCGACCGGACTCCCGGCGACGGCGCCGAGGGCCTGCTCGATCTCGGGCCGGTGACGGTGGGTGAGCACCTTGTAGGCGGTCACCCCTTCGTCGACGGCTCCGAACATCAGCGTCGGAATGGCGGAGCGGCCGGCGCCGGAGACGCCGGACTTGGCGTCGACGACGATCCCGGTCGGCTCGACCAGGCCGGCCCCCACCAGGGGGGCCATCGCCAGGATCGCCGCCGTCGGGTAGCAGCCAGGCACCGCCACCCGGTCCGACCCGGCAATGGCAGTCCGGAAGAACTCGGGAATGCCGTAGGGCCATCTCCCCAGCTCCTCGGG
>CAYUDA010000152.1:0-4408 GCA_964443425.1 uncultured Acidimicrobiaceae bacterium | reverse complement strand
GCCAGGAGGTGGCGTACACGATGAAGGCGAACGAGACCGAGTGGCTCTCGGGGAAACCGAAGGAGGCGAACCCCTGGAGCTTCTCCCAGATCTCGTCGGCGGCGGCGCCGCTGATCCCGTTCCCCGCCATCCCGGCGTAGACCTCGTCCCGCAGCCGCCCCATCGCCTCGGTGGAGCGCTTGTGGGTCATCGCCTGGCGGAGCCGGTCCGACTGGCCGGCGGTGAACCCGGCGCAGATCCGGGCCAGTTCCATGAGCTGCTCCTGAAACACCGGCACCCCGAGGGTCTTGCGCAGGATCGGCTCGGTCGCCGGGTGCGGGTAGCGGATCTCCTCCTGCCCGTTGCGGCGACGCAGGAAGGGATGCACCGAGTGGCCCTGGATGGGTCCGGGCCGGATGAGGGCGACCTCGATGGCGAGGTCGTAGAAGGTGCGTGGCTTCATCTTGGGCAGGGTCGCCATCTGGGCCCGGGACTCCACCTGGAACACCCCCACCGTGTCGGCCCGGGTGAGCATGTCGTAGACGACGGGCTCTTGCGGGAGGGTGGCGAGGTCGAGGGTGATGCCGTGGATCTCCTCGATGGTGTCCACCGAGAGGTGGAGGGCGTTGAGGGCACCGAGGGCGAGGAGGTCGAACTTGACGATGCCCATGGCGGCGCAGTCGTCCTTGTCCCACTGCAACACCGACCGGTCCTCCATCCGGCCCCATTCGAGCGGCACCACCTCCCACAGCGGGCGCCGCGCCACCACCATCCCCCCGGAGTGGATCCCGAGGTGGCGGGGGAACCCGTCGAGGCGACGACACACGTCGTAGATGAGGTCGGCGGTGAGGCCGGGCGGCAGCTCGGTGTGGTCACGCAGCGTCTGCGGGTTGCGGGTGTCGACGTAGCGGGTGAGGCCGTTCACCTGGGCCTGGGTGAGCCCGAAAGCCTTGCCGACGTCCTGGAGTACGGAGCGGGCCCGGTAGGTGATGACGTTGGAGACCATCGCCGCCCGCTCCCTCCCGTAGCGCCGGTAGCAGTACTGGATCACCTCCTCGCGGCGCTCCGCCTCGAAGTCGATGTCGATGTCGGGAGGCCGTCCCCGCTCCGAGGAGAGGAACCGCTCGAAGGGAAGGTGGAGGCGGATCGGGTCGACCCGGGTGAGGCCGATGCAGCGACACACCGCCGAGTCGGCTCCCGAACCGCGGATCTGGCAGGAGATGTCGCGGGAGCGGGCGTAGCGGATGATGTCCCATGCCACCAGGAAGAACCCGGCGAAGCCCAGCTCCCCGATCACCCCCAGCTCGTGTTCGAGCCGGGCCCGGGCGGCCGGGTCGACGCCACCGTCGCCGGCACCGGGATACACGGTGCGGGCACCCTCGAAGGTGAGGTCGGTGAGGTACTCGATCTCGGTGGTGAAGGCGCCCGGCATCGGGAAATCGGGGAGCTGCGGGGTCAGCAGGTCGAGGTCGAAGGCCAGCGCCGCCGCCAGCTCCCCGGCCCGTCGCACCGCCCCCGGGTAGCGCCCGAAGCGCTCCGCCATCTCCGCCGCCGACCGCAGGTGGCGCTGGTCGGTGGCGGGGCGGAACCCGTCGGCGACGTCGAGGCTGCGGCGGCCTCCGACAGCGGCCAGCACCTCGGCGAGGTCGGCGTCGGCCCGGTGGGCGTAGTGCACGTTGTTGGTGGCCACCAACGGCAGGTGAAGGCGGGAGGCCACCTCGGCGAGCAGGTCGTTGCGGGGATCGTCCTCCGGCATGCCGTGATGCCACAGCTCGAGGTAGAGACGTCCCGGGAACAGCTCCCGGAGCCGGGCCGCCTCCTCCACCGCCCGGGCGAGGTCCCCGGCCTGGGCGGCCCGCGGCACCGCCCCGTGACGGCAGCCGGTGAGCGCCACCAGGTCGCCGTCGCGGGCTGCCACCTCGAGATCGGCGGAGTCGTAGACGGGCACGTCCTTGCGACCCCGGTACTGGCCTCGGGTGACGAAGCGGCTCAGGGCGGCGTATCCGGCGGGATCGGGCGCCAGCAGGACCAGGTGGTCGGTCGGTGGAACCTCGACCGGCTTCTGCCCGTGCATGCGTCGCACCCGTCCCCGGTGGTGCACCGTCGCTTCGGCCGGGTCCGTCCCGGGGCGGACCCGCTTCCCCGGCGGCAGGTCCCGCGGCATCCCGACCTCGGTCCCGTACACCACCGGCAGACCGACCTCCCGGGCCGCCTGGTGCATCTTGACGACGCCGCGGAAGCCGTCGTGGTCGGTGATCGCCAAGGCGGTGTAGCCCAGCTCGGCGGCCCGCGCCACCAGCTCGGCCGGATGGGAAGCGCCGTCCTGGAAGCTGAAGTTGCTGTGACAATGCAGCTCGCCGTAGCGTTCCATCCTCTCATCCTATCGAACGTGTGTTCGATCGGCACGGCCCAACGTTCCTCCTCGGGACTGTTCCGCATTCCCCTCGCGGCGTAGGCTGGGGCCATGACCGAGTTCTCCGTCCGCATCGCCAACCGGCCCGGACAGCTCGCCGAGCTGGCCCGGCGCCTGGCCGAGGCGGGCCTGAACATCCAGGCCCTCACCACCTACGTCAGCGGCGACGACAGCGTGGTGCGGCTCATGGTGGACGACGAGGACACCGCCCGCCGCGTCCTCACCGAGATCGACGTCGCCTTCGAGGAGCAGACGGTGCTCGCCACCGTCATCCCCAACGAGCCGGGGGCCCTCGCCACGATGACACGCCGTCTCGCCAACGCCGGCGTCAACATCGAGGCCATGTACCTGCTGCATTCCTCGGGTGACGGGCTCCGCTTCGCCCTGGCGGTCGACGACCACGATCGCGCCCGGGATCACATCGCCCTCTGAGGGCACCCGGCGCCGGCCTTCCCGGCGTGCTCCTTGCCTCGTTGTGATTCTCTCGCGCCAAACTTGCAATCTATTCTAAGTTTGTAGTAGGTTCGAAATCTGGAAAGGATTCAGGTTGTCGAGCTTGCGTGACAGGAAGAAGGAAGCGGCGAGGTACCGGATCCTCGAGGTCGCCGGCCATCTCTTCGCCGAGCACGGCGTCGACGGCACCACGATGGAGGACATCGCTGCCGGCGCCGACGTCTCCGTCGGGACCCTCTACAACTACTTCGGCTCCAAGACCGCCCTGCTGCTCGCCGCCGTCGAAGAGGACACCGAGGAGATGCTGGAGCGGGGCGCCGCCGTCCTCGCCGACCCGGGATCCGACGCCGCCGAGGCCATGGCGCGCCTCGTTCACGCCTACGTCGACGTCCTCTACTCCTGGGACCGCGCCCTGCTCCAGGAGGTCATGAGCATCGCCTTCCGGCGGGGCGGCGCCGACCTCACCATGGAGCTGGCCCAGATGGACATGCGCCTCATCGAGCAGGTGATCGCCCTCCTCACCCCCTTCCGGGAGTGTGGCGACATCCGCGCCGACGTTCCGGTCGAGGAGATGGCGCTGCTGCTCTACTCGATCCTCGCCACCCAGCTCTTCATCTACCTCAGCCTGGACGGCATCACCAAGCCGACCATCGAGCTGCAACTCAACCGCCAGATCGAGCTCGTGTTCGAGGGTCTGGCGCCCGTCGAGAAGAAAGCGAACGAAGCATGACGATCAAGTTGACCGGGGTGTGGAAGACCTTCGGCGAGGGACACACCGCGGTGGATGCGCTACGCAACGTCGACCTCGTCAGCCCGCAGGGTGAGTTCACCGTCATCCTCGGCCCCAGCGGCTCGGGCAAGACGACGCTCCTCAACCTGGTGGGCGCCATCGACGAATCGACGAAAGGGAGCATCGAAGTCGACGGCGTCGAACTGGAGAACCTCGACGTCGACGGGCAGGTGAAGTACCGGCGGGAGAGCGTCGGCTTCGTCTTCCAGTTCTTCAACCTGATCCCGACCCTGACGGCCGCCGAGAACGTCGAGCTGGTAGCCGACCTCACCATGAGCGACGGCGCCGACCGCACCGTCGAGGTGCTGGAACAGGTCGGGCTCGCCGACCGCATGCACCACTTTCCCTCCCAGCTCTCGGGCGGCGAGCAGCAGCGGGTCGCCATCGCCCGCGCCCTCGTCAAGCGGCCGTCGATCCTGCTCTGCGACGAGCCGACCGGCGAGCTCGACTTCGAGACCGGGCGCATGATCCTGGGGTTGCTGAAGCGGGTGAGCAAGGAGCAGGGACAGACCGTGCTGCTGGTGACCCACAATGCCGCCATCGGCGACATCGCGGATCGGGTCCTGCGGCTGCGCTCCGGCGAGATCGTCGCCGACGGCCACAACGAGACCCCCCTCGACGCGGGTGCCCTGACATGGTGAGCCCACTGCAGCACAAGCTGTGGCGCGACATCGCCCGCCACCGGGCGCAGTTCATCGCCATCACGATCACGATGTTCCTCGGGGTGACGATCTTCGGGGCCACCTACGACTCGTTCCGCAACCTCGAGGCGT
>CAYUDA010000151.1:0-4497 GCA_964443425.1 uncultured Acidimicrobiaceae bacterium | reverse complement strand
CCTTCGCCGTCGCCGGCCACGTCGCCACCGGCGCCCTCCGCCTCCCCGGCCGGGGTCGCAAGTCGGCACCACGGGCGCTGGCACATCTGGGGGCACTCGCTGCCGCCTTCGCCGTCCTCCAGGGCCTCAGCTACCTGTTCGTGCAACGCCCCGGCCTCGCCACCATCAAGACCGGTGCCTTCGACGGGCCCGGGTACACCGAGCTGCGAGTCCTCAGCCCGTCCCTCATCGTTCTGGCGATCGTGGCGTTCCTCGCCGCCGGCACCGCCGTCTACGGGATCCGCACCGGACGCTGGCGCCCGACCCAGGTCGCCTTCGGCGGGTGGGTGATCCTCTACGGGGTGGGCATGTGGCTGGCGCCGCTGCTGGTGCAGCAGCTCATCGTCAAGCCCGCCGAGGCGGAACGGGAGCTGCCCTACATCGCTCACAACCTCGATGCCACCCAGGTTGCCTACCGCCTCGACGCCGTCGAGCAGATCACCGAGCCGTACACCGACGGGATCACGGCGGTTCCCGACGAGGAGACCCAGAATCTGATCGACAAGACCCCGGTGTTCACCATGGCCCAGCTCGCCAAGCCGCTCCAGGTTCTCGAGGGCACCACCGCCACTCGCATCATCGATGTCGACCTCGACCGCTACACGATCGACGGGGTCACCCGCCCCGTCATGATCGCCACCCGCAACGCCAACCAGGCGGACCTGCCCGAGAAGGGCTGGGTCCAGTCGCACCTCGTCTATACCCATGGAAACGGGGTGGTGGCGGTTCCCGCCGACGTGGCCGCCGCCGACGGCCGGCCCGATGTCGACGCCTTGGCGGAGGTCCTTGCCCCGGAGCGCTCCGAGCTGTACTTCGGAGACGGCCTCGACAATTGGTACGCCATCGTCGGCACCAAACGGACCGAACAGGGCGGCGCCCGATTCGACGCCGACACCGGCATCCGCCTCAGCGGGATGTGGCAACGCCTCGTCGTCGCCATCGGGCTCGGCGACATCGAGCCGTTGACGTCCGCCGAGCTCACCTCCTCATCCCAGCTCCTCCTGCGGCGGGCGCCCATCGAGCGCCTCCGGATACTGGCCCCGTTCCTCACGTGGGACGTCGATGCCTACCCGGTGGTGAGCGGCGACCGAGTGGTCTGGATCATCGACGGTTACACCACGGCGGCCACCTACCCCTACGCCCAGTCGGCCCGCGGCACCAAGCTGGTCGCCTCCCCCGGCCTCACCGGGGGGCGTTTCAACTACCTGCACGGCTCGGTGAAGGCGACCGTCGACGCCTACGACGGCACCGTGCATCTCTACCGCACCGAGGTCGGCGGCGCCGACGACCCGATCCTCGACACGTGGAACAGGATCTTCCCCGGCCTCATCGAGCCGATCTCGAACATGCCGGCCGACCTGCGGGCTCACCTCCTCTACCCGACCGACCTGTTCACCGTGCAGACCAGCCTGCTCGGCCGGTACCACGTGAGCGACGCGGAACTGCTGTTCAACGGCTCGGACCGCTGGTCGGTCAGCGTCGCCCCCGGGGACGGGGTCGCCAAGGAATCACCGGGCGTGTCGCCGGCGGTCTCGACGTTCCTTCCCTCATCGGGGGAGATGTACGGCCACTGGGTGGCGATCCGGCCCTACGTTCCGGGGGCGTCGAGCAACCCCAATGCCAACCGCGACATCCTGGCCGGCTTCGCCATCGCCGACCACGACGACCCGGAGCGCCTCCTGCTGGTGCGCATCGAACCGCGGCCAGGCCGCCAGGTGTCGAGCCCGCTTGTGGCGCAGAGCGCCATCGACACCGACCCGGATCTGGCCCGTTCGTTCACCCTGCTCAACGCCAACGGGTCGGCGGTCCAGTTCGGACCGATGACGCCGCTGCCACTCGACGGCTCCATGTTGTGGGTCCGGTCCATCGTTGTCAGCGGGACCGCCGGCACCACCGCGCCCCGCCTGTTCGGGGTGACGGCCGTCTCCAACGGCATCGTGGGGGAGGCGGCGTCGGCGTCCCAGGCGGTAGAGGAGACGGTGCCGTCCTCACCCTGAACCGGCGCGCCTACCCGGCGAACTGCTTGTACTTCTCGATGACCGCGCCCGATTCGCCGTCGGCCCGAAGCCGGCCCTGCTCGACCCAGAGGACCCGCTCGCAGTTGTCCTCGACGGTCCCGAGGGCATGGCTGACGAGCAGCAGCGTCCCGGCGGTCCCCAGCAGCTCTTCGATCCGAGTCGTCGCCTTCCTGTGGAAGGCCTGGTCGCCGACGACGAGCGCCTCGTCGATGAGCAGGATGCGGGGCCGCACCGAGGTGGCGACCGCAAAATGGAGCCGGGCGCGCATCCCGGACGAGTAGGTGCGGAGCGGCCGGTCGAGCGCCTCCCCCAGGTCGGTGAAGGCGGCGATGTCCTCGATCTCGGCCTCGACCTCGTCGGCCGTCATGCCCAAGGCCATGCAGCCGATCCTGATGTTCTTCCACCCGGTCGCCGCCGGCAGCAGCGTCGCCCCCACCCCCAGCAGCTTCGGCTCGTCGGAGACCAGGATCTCACCCGACGTCGGCGGGAGCAGCCCGGCGACGGCGGCGAGCAGGGTCGACTTGCCCGAGCCGTTGGAGCCGATGACGCCGACTGCCTCGCCCTCGACGACGTCGAAGGTCAGGCCCCGTAGCGCCCGCACCACCCGACGCCCGGTGCCCTTGTGGTTCACGAGGCGCTCCCGCAGCGCCGCCCGGCGATCCTCGAAGATCTCGTAGTCGACGTAGAGGTCGCGAACCCGGATCGAGAGCGGATCGGTCATGCGCGTCCGTACCGCCACTCGGCCGCCCGGAAGTAGCGGAACCCGAACCACAGCAACGCCAACGAGATGGCGGCGGTCTTCACCGTCGCTCCCACGTCGACCTCGGTGCCGAGGAACGCCCACCGGTACAGGTCGATGAGGCGCAGCACCGGGTTGAGGGAGATGGCCTGCTTTGCCCAGCCGGGGATGCCGTCGCCGAGGAGACGCTGGATCGGGAACATCACCCCGGAGAGGTACTGCAGCAGCCGGAAGAGGAAGGGAATGATCTGCTGCACGTCGCGGAAGGCCTCGTTGAGGCGGGCGGCGACGAACCCCCCTCCGGTGTTGAGGGCGGTGTGGATGATGAGGATCACCGGGAGCGCCAGGAGCCTGCGCGAGAGGCCGACTCCGGAGGCCATGGTGAACACCGCCAGCAGCGACAGCTCGATCCCAAAGGTGAGGACGTGGCTGATCACCACCGAGATCGGGAGCAGCGCCCGCGGGAACTTGATGGCCCGAATCAGGCCCTTGTTGGCGGAGATCGACGTGGCGCCTCCGAGGACCGAGCTGGAGGTGAGGCGAAACGTGAAGACACCGATGGTGAGCCACAGCAGGTAGTGGTCGATGCCGCGGTTGGATTTGAGCAGCACTCCGAACACGAAGTAGAACACGGCGATCGTCAGCAGTGGATTGCCGAGGTGCCACAGGTTGCCGAGCAGGGTGGTCTTGTGGGCGGACCGCAGCTCTTCGAGCGGCACCGCGACCGCAAAGTCGCGCCGATGCCACATATCGGCCATGTAGGCGCGAGTTGAGAGGGGGGCGTTGACGGCGGTCAGGTTCGATTCGGTTCCGGCGGCGTCGGCAGTGTCCATGGCGAGGGCCTCCTCGGCGCACGTGGAAGGACGGCCGCCAAAAGGTACTACTCGGCGGCCGGAAGCCGGAACGCCATCGCTCCGAGAACGGGTGAGTCGAAGGTCTTCAGGCCCCTCCCACGTGGCGCCGTCCCGGGCGAGCCAAGCGTCGCTGCGCGCCGTCGCGGTCATGGCTCCGTTGGTTCCGGGAAGGTGTTCGCCAGGCCGGACCTGGAGCGTGCGGAGGAATGTCCCCTGCACCAAGCCGCGAGATTGGATTCTGCCGACATCTTCCTTGGCATCAAGCACCAGCCGGAACCGGTCGATAGAGAGGTACCAGGCGACACGCCCGGGAGGAGCGTCGGAGGACCGACGGTGGGTGCGGGCCCGCGCTCCCGTCCCGCGGTGGCGGAGGAACGGTGTGAAAAGGACAGAGCGCCAGCTCGTCGGATCAAAGCTCCTTTCGAGCGAGTTCCAACTCGACGGCCGGATTCGCGCCCAGATCGGGGCACGCTGGAACCTCTTCCGGATCGGGGTCTCGGTTGCCGGCATCGTTTCCGGGCTGACGCTGTGGCTGCTGGGATACGGCCCTGCCTGGGTCCCCGCCGTCGCCGGATCGTTCACGATGGCACATGCCTTCTTGACCCGACACCGACCTCGAGTCGTGCTGGCGCTGGCGATCGACGTCACGGTCACGTTTGTCACGCTGGACGTTGTTGCGGTCCCTCAGGCCGTCCCGATCCTCGTGTGCGTCATCTTTGTCCTGATAATCCTGCTGGTGACCGCCGCGGTTCCCCGGCTGATCCTGGCCACGTACGCCACGACGCTCTGCATCTTCACGGTGACGACCGACCTCGTCGACACGGCGGGCCTGAGAGGCAGCGCGTTG
>CAYUDA010000150.1:0-4554 GCA_964443425.1 uncultured Acidimicrobiaceae bacterium | reverse complement strand
TTCAGGGCGTCGATCATGATCAACTGCTCCATCAGGTGGAAGTTGATCGGGTGGGTGTGGCTCTGGATCACGAAGCAGTCGGCGCCACGCACACTCTCGGTGTAGTGGATGTAGATCTCGCCGTTGGCGAAGACGGATCGTTCCACCTTCCCGAGATCGACGCCGAGGATGTTGGCGACTTCCCGGGCCAGTCCTTCATAGGCCGAGCCCGAGAACACCATGAGGCGCTTCCGCCCCGAGATCTCCATCCTCCGTACTCCTCCCTCCGGGCACCGCGCAGCGTAGCTCACGATCGCGAAGAACCACCAACCCGTGACGGGTCAGTCGCGGGGCTGGTCGGGTGCCGTTTCCGAGGTGCGGCGCCGCAGGGCGGCGTCGACGGCGGCGAGCTGACCGACCGAGTTGACCCCCAGCGCCTCCTCGGCGGGGGCGGTCACGGCTGCCAGCGGGTGCCCCTGCCGGGACAGGATGTCGATGACGTCGGTGAGGTACAGCTCCCCCTGGTCGTTGTCGGGACGGAGGGCGGCGAGTGCCTCGGCGAGCAAGGTGGCGTCGAAGACGTACACCGAGGTGTTGACCTCGCGGATCGCGGCCTCCTCCGCGGTGGCGTCGCGGGCTTCGACGACGGCGACCACCGTGCCGTCGCGCCGCACGATGCGCCCGAACTCGCGGGGGCCGTCGATGACGGACAGCAGCGTCGCCGCCGCCCCTTCCCGGCGGTGGGTGGCGACCAGGGCGTGGAGGGTCTCAGACCGGATGAGCGGCATGTCGCCGGGAAGCACCAGGATCTCGTCGCCCGGCGCCGGATCGAGGGCAGCGAGACCGATCTGGGCGGCGTGCCCGGTTCCCCGCTGCTCGGCCTGGAGGGCGGTTCGGGTCCCGGGAGGCAGGATCGCCTCCACCGCCTCTGCCTGGTGGCCGACCACGACCACCACGTCGTCGCATCCGGCCGCCGTCGCGCTTTCCAGCATCCAGCGCAGCAGGGGCCGCCCCGCGGCCTGGTGGAGCACCTTGGCGAGGTCGGATCGCATCCGGGTGCCCTTGCCGGCGGCGAGCACGATCGCCTTCACGTGACGGAGGGGAGGATCGGGGTCATGCGCTGGGGGGCCAGGACTCGAACCCGGACTGAGTGGACCAAAACCACTTGTGCTGCCAGTTACACCACCCCCCAAAGGGTGAGTCCGGCGAGTGTACCTGCACCGGCCGGGTCACTCCCCGGCGTCGTCGTCGCCGAGACGCTCCCAGCCTCGCGCCACGGGGACGGCGGCCCGGGAGGCGCGGGCCCCGGCGGGCGCCGCCCTCACCGCCTCCTCCGCTTCGGCACGGTCGAGGAAGAAGGCGAACAACGAGGGGCCGCTGCCCGACATGAGCAACGGCCTTCCCCACCGTTCCGCCAGCTCGGCCCGCCAGTCGTCCAGCTCCGGACTGAGGGCGGCCGCCGCCGGGTACAGGTCGTTCACCGCAGGTCCCTCGCCTCGCAGCGGCGGAGGGAGGGCGGACAGGGGCATCTCGCCGCCGCGCGGCTCACCGAGTTCGTCCCATCGGGCGAAGACGGCAGGGGTGGCCAACTCGATCGGCGGGACGACGATCCCGAGGGCATACCCGGTACGCAGGGGTCGGGGATGGAGCACCTCGCCGCGCCCCTCCACCACCGCGAGCCCTCCCCGCAGGCAGAAGGGAACGTCGGAGCCGATGGTGGCGGCGAGCCGCTCCAGATCGTCCCCTCCCACCGCGAACATGCGGCCGGCGAGCCCGAGGGCGGCGGCGGCGTCGGCACTGCCGCCGCCGAGACCGGCCGCCACCGGAATCTCCTTGGTGAGACGGAGTCGCATCCCGTCCCCGGCGCCGGCGTGTTCTCGCACCGCCTCCGCGGCTCGCCACGCCAGGTTGGCCCTACCCTCCGGCAGCTCGCCGCCGCTGCCGGTCTCGGCGACGTCCTCGTCGCAGGCATCGAGCTGCACCAGGTCGGACCAGTCGACCGACTGGAACAGCCCGTGAAGGGCGTGGTACCCGTCGGGCCGGCGGGACCCCACACGCAGACCGAAGTTGACCTTGGCATGAGCGCGAGCCTGCATCACAACCCGACTTCGGCGTTGGCGAGGCGGACGTAGTCCTCGGGAGCAAGGTCCTCGGCCCGCGCGGTGGGTTCGATCCCGGCCCGGATCAGGATCGGCTCGGCGCCGTCCAGCGCGCCGGCGAGCGACCGGCGCAGCATCTTGCGCCGCTGGTTGAAGGCGGCCGCCGCCAGTTCCACGGCCCGCTCCGCCGCGGAGGGGGGATCCACCCGCGTCAGCTCCACCACCGCCGATTCGACCCCCGGTTCGGGCACGAACACCGTGGCCGGCACCGGGAACCCGAAACGCACCACGGCGTGGAGTTGGGCCACCACCGACGGGAGCCCGTAGGTCCGGCTGCCGGGGGCGGCGGTGAGGCGGTCGGCGACCTGACGCTGCACCATCACCACCATCGTGGTGACTTGCGGCACGTGGCGCAGGATGTCGAGCAGCAGCGGGGTGCCGACGTGGTAGGGAAGGTTGGCGACCAGGGCCCACGGTCCTCCGGGGAGGGCCGCGGCGAGGTCCACCTTGGCGGCGTCCTCGAACCGCACCTCGGCCCCGCAGTCGCCCAGGGTCTCGGCCAGCACCGGCGCCAGGCCCCGGTCGATCTCGTAGGAGACGACGGTGGCTCCGGTGGCGGCGAGCGCCCGGGTGAGGGTCCCGGTCCCGGCCCCGATCTCGACGACGAGGTCCCCGGGTCCGACCCCGGCGGTGCGCACGATCCGCTCCACCAGATTGGGGTCGGCGAGAAAGTGCTGGCCGAGCCGTTTGCGGGGCCGGTGGTGGTGCCGCTCCAGCAACTCTCGTACCTGACGGCGCCCCTGGGGCCGGCCGGTCACGCGCCACCCCGGAAGACGCGGGCGGCGGTGGCGGAGGTGGCGGCAGCGACCTGCGCCGGCTCAACCCCCCACACCTCGGCGAGGGCCGCTCCGATCAGCGGCACGAAGGCCGGCTCGTTGGTGCCGCCCCGATGGGGAGGCGGCGCCAGGTAGGGGGTGTCGGTCTCGACCATGGTGCGGTCGCGGGGCGCCACCGCGGCGGCGCGGCGTACCGTGTCGCCGTTGGGGAAGGCAACGGGTCCGGCGAAGGAGAACGTGACCCCGAGCTGGTCGAACCGTTTCGTCCAGCGGGGTCCGCCGGTCCAGCAGTGGAGCACGGCCCGTTCCCCCATCTCGGCGGCGGCCACCAGCTCGTAGACGTCGGCGAAGGCGTCCCGGATGTGGATGATGGCCGGCTTGCCGAGCGCCGCCGCCAGGTCGAGCTGGGCTTGGAAGACGCGGCGCTGGTCTTCACGCGGAGAGAGGTCGCGGTAATAGTCGAGCCCGATCTCACCCACCGCGTCGGCGGCGCGGATGAGAGCTTCGAGGCGGCCCTGTTGTTCCGGCCATTGATCGGCTTCATGGGGGTGGAGGCCCGCCGCCCACCACACCCGACCCGGATGATCGGCCGCTACCCGCCGCGCCTGGAGCGAGGTCTCCAGGTCGACGCCGGGACACACGAACCACTCGACGCCGGCCGCGGCGGCCCGGTCGAGGACCGCATCGACCGGGTCCTCGGTCATGAAGAGGTGGCAATGGCTGTCGACCCAGCCGGTCGCCATGGTGCTACTCGCCGTCGCCGGGCGGCTCGACCTTGGCGAAGAGCGGCACCGGTTCGCCGAGGGTGGCGCCGGCGGCCACCGCCCGCCGCTCCCAGGCCGGCTGACGATCCGGCACGTCGAGCCCCAAGGTGTCGAAGACCCGCCGCGAGGTGACCGGGAGGTAGGGAGCGAACCCGGCGGCGAGCCCGGCGATGACCTGGATCGCGGTGAACAGGGTGGTGCCGGTGCGTTCCCGGTCGGTCTTCGCCGTCTTCCATGGTTGACGCTCCGAGAGGTACTGATTGGCCGCTTGGGCACCGCCGAGCAGGGCGGTGAGCCCGGCCCGGAGCTGCACCGCGGCGATGTGCTCCCCGGCGGTGGCGAGGGTGGCGTCGACCGCCGCCAGCGCGGCCCGGTCGACGTCATCGGCGGTGCCGGGCTCGGGAACGACCCCCTTGAAGTAGCGGTGGGTCATCGCCACCACCCGGTTGACGAGGTTGCCCCAGGTGGCCACCAACTCGTCGTTGATGCGCCGCACCAGCTCGGTTTCGGTGATGTCGACGTCGGAGGTCTCGGGAAGGTTGGCGGAGAGGGCGTAGCGCAGGGCATCGGGCTCGTAGCGTTCCAGGGCGTCGCCGATGGTGAGGCCGACCCCGCGGCTCGCCGACGCCTTCCCGCCTTTGAAGGTCACGTACTGGTTGGCGGGGACGTCGGTGGGGAGCTCGAGCCCGCCGTAACCCATCAGCATCGCCGGCCAGATGATGGTGTGGAAAGGGATGTTGTCCTTCCCGATGAAGTAGTAGTGGGCGGAGTCGGGGTTCTCCCACCAGCGGCGCCATTCCTCGGGATGCCCCGCGTTCTCCGCCCATTCCTTGGAGGCGGACAGGTACCCGATGACGGCGTCGAACCACACGTAGA
>CAYUDA010000149.1:0-4624 GCA_964443425.1 uncultured Acidimicrobiaceae bacterium | reverse complement strand
CTCCGACTCCTCCTTGGAGCGCATCCCGGAGGTGGCGCCTGCCTCCTCGTCCCAGTGGCGGGTCTCCAGGACGACGGTGCCGCCCGCCTCGACCAGCTCGATCTGCCGTTCGATCTCGTAGGCGACCGCCCGCTGCAAGGACCGCAGCGAGTTCATGTTCTTCACCTCGGCGCGGGTCCCGAACGTCTCCTGCCCCACCGGCCGGACCGAGATGTTGGCGTCGAAACGCATGCTGCCCTCCTCGAGGCGGGCGTCGGAGACCCCGAGCGCCCGGACCAGGAGCTGCAGTTCCGTGCCGTAGGCCCGGGCCTGGTCGGCGCTGCGGATGTCCGGCTCGGAGACGATCTCCACCAGCGGCACCCCGGAGCGGTTGAAGTCGAGCAGGGAGTACTCGGCGCCGTGGATGCGGCCCCCCTCCCCGACGTGCACGCTCTTGCCGGTGTCCTCCTCCATGTGGACCCGGGTGATGCCGATCGTGACCTGCTCGCCGTCGACGTCGAGCACGAGGCGGCCGTCGATGCAGAGGGGAACGTCGTACTGGGAGATCTGGTAGTTCTTCGGCAGGTCGGGGTAGAAGTAGTTCTTGCGGTGGAACAGCGACCGTTCCACCAGCTCGCATTCCAGGGCGGCCCCGATGCGGAGGATCCCCTCGATGGCTGCCTCGTTCGGCACCGGGAGCGCCCCCGGCAGCGCCAGACACACCGGGCAGCAGGTGCTGTTGGGTTCGTCCCCGAACGACACCGGGCAGCCACAGAACATCTTGGAGGCGGTCTGCAACTCGACGTGGGTCTCGATCCCGATGACGGCCTCGTAGTCGGTCACGGCTCCGTCACCTCCGAAGAGGCGAGCCGGGCGCGGGCCGTGAACCCCGCCAGGCGCTCGACCTCGGCCCCGACCCGGAACAGCGTCTCCTCACCGAGGGCGGGCGCCATGAGCTGGAACCCGATCGGCAGGCCGGCGTCGTCGAGACCCACCGGCACCGACATGCCGGGATGGCCCGCCAGGTTGAGGGCGAGGGTGCATACGTCCGAGTAGTACATGGCGATCGGGTCGGAGGCCTTGGACCCGATCGGGAAGGCGGTGGTGGGACTGGTCGGCGACACCAGCACGTCGACCTGCTCGTAGGCGCGGCGGAAGTCGTCCCGCACCAGGGTGCGCACCTTCTGTGCCTGACCGTAGAAGGCGTCGTAGTAGCCGGCGGAGAGGGCATAGGTGCCGAGCAGCACCCGGCGGATCACCTCCGGCCCGAACCCCTCCGCCCGGGTGGCGGCCATCATCTCTTCGACGGTGTCGCCGGGCACCCGCAATCCGTAGCGGACCCCGTCGAAGCGGGCCAGGTTGGCGGAGCATTCGGCGGGGGCGATCAGGTAGTAGGCCGACAAGGCGTACTCGGTGGCCGGCATCGACAGCTCCACCACCTCGGCTCCGGCGTCGGAGAGGGCGTCGAGGGTGGCCCACATGGCGGCAGCCACCTGCGGGTCGATCCCCTCCCCCGACAGCTCCTTGACGACACCGAGACGCATGCCCTTCACCCCGGCGGTGAGGGACCCGGAGATGTCGGGGATCTCACCCCGGTAGCTGGTGGCGTCGTGGATGTCGAAGCCGGCGACCGCCTCGAGCATCGTGGCGGCGTCCTGCACGGTGCGACTCAGCGGACCGATCTGGTCGAGGGACGAGGCGAAGGCGATGAGGCCGTAGCGGCTCACCAGGCCGTAGGTGGGCTTCATGCCGACGATGCCGCACAGCGAGGCGGGCTGGCGGATCGAGCCGCCGGTGTCGGAGCCGTACGCCCCCAGGGCCGAGCCGGCCGCCACCGCGGCGGCCGCCCCACCGGAGGAGCCTCCCGGAACCGTGTCCGGATCCCACGGGTTGCGGGTCGCTCCGTACGCGGAGTTCTCGGTGGACGAGCCCATGGCGAACTCGTCGAGGTTCGCCTTGCCGAGGATCACCGCCCCGCCGTCCCGCAGCCTGGTCACGACGGTGGCGTCGTAGGGCGGGACGTAGCCGGCGAGGATCTTCGAGCCGGCGGTGGTCTCCATTCCCCGGGTGCACAGGTTGTCCTTCAGCGCCAAGGGGATGCCATGGAGGGGTCCCCGGTCCCTCCCCGCGGCGAAGTCGGCGTCGGCGTCGGCGGCGGCCCGGCGCGCCCCGGTCTGGTCGAGGGTGAGGTAGGCGTGAAGCTGAGCCTCGGTCACCGCGACCCGCCGCAGCACCGCCTCGGTCAACTCCACCGACGTGACCTCGCCGCGGCGCAGCGCCGCAGCGGCCGCCGTGATCGTGAAGTCGGCGAGGTCGGTCACTCTCTCTCCAGGATGCGAGGAACCCGGAAGTAGGGACCCTCCGTCTCGGGCGCCTGCGAGAGCACCACGTCGCGCTCCAGCGACCCGGTCACCTCGTCGTCCCGGAAGGCGTTCGTCATCGGGAGCGGATGCGAGGTGGGCTCCACCCCTTCGGTCGGGAGGGCCTGGACCCGCTCGGCGTGCTCGAGGATGGCGCCGAGCTGGCGGCCGTAGAACTCCAGCTCTTCATCGCTCAGCGCGATGCGGGCGAGGTGGGCAACCTTGGCGATGTCGATATCGACGGGCATGACCCGCGATGCTACCCGAGTGGCCGCGCGCCCCCGCCACGCCTCCCGCTATTCGGTGAGGAAGGAGTGCAGCGCCCCGAACGCTTCGTGGACGTTGGCGAGGGCCACCGACTCGTCGGCCTGGTGCGCTTGCAGCGGCTCGCCGGGACCGAAGTTGACGGCAGGGATGCCGCGTTCGGTGAGGCGGGCGACGTCGGTCCAGCCCTGCTTTGCCAATCGGGTTCCGCCGAGGATCTGCTCGAACCGGGCGAGGTGCTCGTTGTCCTCCGGAACGGCGCCGGCAGGAGCCCGGTCCTTGACGACGATGAGGTCGGCGGCCGCCGCCACGTCGCGCAGCCGCGCCTCGGCCTCGAACAGCGTGTAGACCGGAGGGAACCGGTAGTTGAGGTTGACCGTGAACGTGGCGGGGAGCACGTTGGTGGCGATCCCGCCGTCGGCCTTGGTCACCGAGAACACCTCGTTGAACTCGAGCCCGCCGATCTCGACCCGTTCCGGCTCGCGGCGGTGCATCTCGGCGAGCCACGCCCCAGCCTTGGTCACCGCGTTCTCCCCCAGCCAGGGGCGGGCGCTGTGTGCCGCCTTGCCCTCGAAGATCACGTCGGCGTTGAGGGCGCCGTTGCACCCCAACTCGAGACGCCCGTCGGTGGGCTCCATCACGATGGCGAGCACGCTGTCGTCGAGCCACGGGGCGCGGGTGAGCACCGTCTCCAAGCCGTTCTCCTCGACCGGGCCTTCCTCCCGGTCGTAGAACACCGCGACGACGTCGTAGGGGCCGCTGCGGACCTCGTCGTCCTCCATGAGGTGGATCATCACCGCCAGCCCCGACTTCATGTCGGAGGTGCCGAGCCCATACATGCGGTCGCCGTCGATGCGGGGCGCCGCGTTGCCCTGCTCGGGGACCGTGTCGAGATGCCCGAAGAGGGTGATGAGGGGGCGCCCGGTCTGCTGGCCGACGACGAGGGCGTTGCCGACCCGGTTCACGGCCCGCATGGTCCACAGCGGCAGCATCCGCTCCGCCACCGCGGTGCAGATCCTGCCTTCGTTGCCGGTGACCGAAGGGATCGACACCAGATCGAACAGCGTCTGGTGGAGCGGATTCATACCTGCACTCCAAACACCCGGAGGGCCTCGTTGAGCGATGTCTTGCGGTCGGTCGATGCCGAACGTCGCCCGATGATGAGGGCGCATGACAGATCGTACCTGCCGGCGGGGAATTGCTTCGGTCTGGTTCCCGGCACCACCACCGCGTGAGCGGGCACCCGGCCGCGCATCTCCACCGGTTCCTCACCGGTGACGTCGATGATCGGCGTCGACGAGGTGATGGTGGTGTTGGCACCCAGCACCGCCCCCTCCTCGATCAGCGTCCCCTCCACCACGATGCAGCGGCTCCCGATGAACGCGCCGTCCTCGACGATCACGGGGCGGGCGGAGAGCGGCTCCAGCACCCCGCCGATCCCAACCCCTCCCGAGAGGTGGACGTCACGGCCGATCTGGGCGCACGACCCCACCGTGGCCCAGGTGTCGACCATCGATCCCGACCCGACCCAGGCGCCGATGTTGATGTAGCCGGGCATGACGACCACCCCCGGCTCGCAGAAGGCCCCGTACCGGACCGTGCCCGGCGGCACCACCCGGATCCCGGCGGCGGCGAGGTCGTGCTTGGTGGGGATCTTGTCGTGGTACTCGAACGGACCGACTTCGATGGTCTCCAGTTGGGCGAGGCGGAAGTAGAGGAGGATCGCCTGCTTGACCCATTCGTGGACGACCCATTCCCCGTCGATCTTCTCCGCCACCCGCACCTCACCCCGGTCGAGGGCGGCGACGGTACGCGCCACCGCCTCGGCCGCGGCCGCGGCCGTCTCCAGGTCGGTGTAGGCCGCCTCGATCAGGGCCCGGTCGCCGTTCACGTCAGGCATCGCTGCACCACCTCCACCGCGGCCCGGCATTCGTCGGCGGTCGGGACCAGGGCGAGCCGCAGGTATCCCTCGCCTCCCTCCCCGAAGAACCGCCCCGCCGACACGACGACGCCTCCCTCCA
>CAYUDA010000148.1:0-4639 GCA_964443425.1 uncultured Acidimicrobiaceae bacterium | reverse complement strand
TGGGAGCGCTCATCCCGGTCGTGCCCGTGATGCCGGTCGGGTTCGGCCTCACCGCCGCCGGGGTCGCCGCTCTCGTCATCCAGGTGGTGTACGTCTCGGCGGTGTTGATCCCGGTCGTGGCCCAGCGCCGCAATGCCGCCGAGGAGGAGATGGTCGACGAGGTGGTGGCGGACCCCGACCGCACCTTGTGGGATCTGATGTAGCGATCAGTCCCGGAAGTCGGCGAAGGTGTGTAACTCCTCGCGCGGCAGCCGTACCCGGAGCGCGGTGGCGTCGTCGAGGTGACGCTCGTCGAGCACCTCACCGAGCCGGTGCAGCGCCGCCAAGGCGTCGCCCCGTTCATAGGGGACGGTGAAGTCGGCTTCCACCACCCGGGCGCTGAGCGCCTGCACTGCCTCCTCTCCGAGGTCGGCGAGGCCGTCGCCACGGGCGGCCGAGATGGCCACCGCCCCCGGGTAGAGGCGAACCAGCCGATCCACTGCCACTGCGTCGGCGATGTCGCTCTTGTTGACGACGATCAGCTCCGGGATGGCGGCGGCGCCGATCTCCGAGAGCACCTGGCGGACCGACTCGATCTGGCGGTCAGGGTTCTCGTCGGCACCGTCGACCACGTGCAGCAGCAGGTCGGCCTGGTTGACCTCCTCCAGCGTGGATCGGAACGCCTCCACCAACTCGTGGGGGAGGCGCCGCACGAACCCCACCGTGTCCGACAGCAGCGCCGACGTGTTCGCCGGCAGCTCGACCCGGCGCACCGTCGAGTCGAGGGTGGCGAAGAGCTGATCCTCGACCAGCACGGTGGCGCCGGTGAGGGCGTTGAACAGGGTGGACTTGCCGGCGTTGGTGTATCCGACGAGGGCGATGAGCGGCAGGCGGGAACGGCGCCGGGCCTTGCTGCGGGTCGAGCGGGACCGGGCCAGGTCGGTGATGGCGCGTTCCAGCTTGCGGATCCGCTCCAGAATGCGGCGCCGATCGGTCTCGAGCTGGGTCTCACCGGGACCGCGGGTGCCGATCCCGCCGCCGAGCCGCGACATCTCGACGCCGCGTCCCCGCAGCCGGGGCAACCGGTAGCGGCATTGGGCGAGTTCGACCTGGAGCATGCCCTCCCTGCTGGTGGCGTGCTGGGCGAAGATGTCGAGGATGAGGGCGACCCGGTCGACCACGTCGCACTGGAAGAGACGTTCCAGGTTGCGCTGCTGGGCGGGGCTCAGCTCGTTGTCGAAGACCGCGACGTCGATGTCGAGTGCCTTGATCTCGGATGCCAGCTCCTCGGCCTTGCCCCGCCCGATGAACAGGGCAGGATCGGGATGGGGCCGCCGCACCAGCTGCGATTCGATCGGTTCCGAGCCGGCGGTGTCGGTGAGCAACTCCAGTTCGGCGAGGCTCACCTCGGCCTCCGGGACCTCGGCGCTGCGGGTCGCCAGCCCCACCAGGTAGGCGCGCTGGCGCACCACCTCGAGGTCGGTGACGGTGGCGGTGAGGCGCCGGCGCTGCCGTCCGGCCCGGGAATCGTTGGTCATCGCCACCATGAAAGCAGACCCCCTCGGGAACGTCTCCTAAGGACGAGACCCGGCCGCGAATCCTCTGCACGGCGTCGAGACCGCGGGTAGGTTGGAGCTGACCGAGGAGGAGCGATGCAGAAGACCGTCAACCACCTGCTGGCCGAGAAGGGACAAGATGTCTGGTCGATCGCTCCGGACGCCACCGTCTACGACGCCCTCCAGCTCATGGCCGACAAGGGGATCGGCGCCATCGTGGTGCTCGACGAGGGCCGCCTCGCCGGCATCCTCTCCGAGCGTGACTACGCCCGCAAGGTGACCCTGCTGCATCGCGGATCGCGCGACACCCCGGTGCAGGACATCATGACCGCCCAGGTCTTCACGGTGGGGCGACACCAGACGGTGACCGAGTGCATGGAGCTGATGACCGAGCACCACATCCGGCACCTTCCCGTGGTGGAGGACGACGAGCTGGTGGGCCTGGTCTCCATCGGCGACATCGTGAAGGCCGTCATCTCCGAGCAGGCGTTTCTGATCGAACAGCTCGAGGGTTACATCACCGGCTGAGCGCCACCGCCCGATGCGGGCCTGCAGCGCGGGACGTCGCATCCGGGATCGCGTCGGGGATTTCCTCCTCGAGGTGCCGTACCCGATCGTGGAACAGGGCGAAGGCCGCCACCGCGATCGTGAAGAGCCCGAGCACGAGGAACAGCAGCCCGACACCACGTCCCGGCCCGGTGCCGGTGAGCCGTCCCACCGTCGCGGCGAGCGGACCGCCGGTGGCGAGCAACGGTTCGAACACGCCGTCGGCGAGCGGTCCGGCGAGGAGGTAGGCGAGGGGGGTGGCGGCGAGGCCGAGCATCGCCTGGAGGGAGAACACCCGTCCTTGGAGGTGCGGCGGCACCTTCGCCTGCCAGATCGCCTGGCTGGTGCCGCCGGCGATGGGGAGGCACACCAGCAGCACGAACAGACCGGTAGCGGCGACGGCGACCGAGGGGCGAAGCCCGGCGAGCCCGTATCCCGCTCCGGCGATCATGAGCGCTCCCAGGATTCCGGCGACACGGCGTCGCGGGCCGCCCCAGGCGCTCATGACGACGCTGCCGAGCACCATGCCGAGGGCGCCTGTCGAGATGACGGCGCCGGCGGCGGTCTCCCCGGCGAACCCGAGCAGCAGCGGATAGATGAGCACCGAATGAAACCCGATGGCGAAGTTGGTGAGGGAGGAGGTGGCGAGGAGGCCGAGCAGGCCGGGGCGGGCCGTGACGAAACGGAGACCCTCCTTGGCCTCCAGCCAGAGGGCCGCCGCGGGACCGGGGTGGCCATCGGCCGGCGCAGGCGCGGGCTCGGGGAAACGCACCAGGACCAGGGTGAACACCGCGACGAGGAAGGTGGCGAGATCGATGACGAAGATGGTGGTGAGGCCTGCGAACACGAGCAGGATCCCGCCGAGGGTGGGTCCCAGCACCAGCCCGACGCTGCCGGCGAGCTGGATCAGGCCGGCGGCCCGGCCGTAGTGGCGTTTCGGGACGAGGAGGGAGGCGGCGGCGGTGTAGGCGGGAGACTGGAAGGCGCGGAACACGCCGGCGAAGCCGAGGGTCAGGTAGAGGTGCCAGATCTCGAGGCGCCCGGTGGCGAGCAGGACGGCGGTGACCAGGGTGCCGAGGGCGGCTCCGGCGTCGGCGACGATCATGGCCCGGCGCCGGCTCCACCGATCGACCAGCGCTCCGGCGAAGGGGGAGATGAGCAGCATCGGAGTGCGGGCCGCCACGATCACGAGGGCGAGGCGGGTCGCCGATCCTGTCTCGCCGTAGACCCAGAAGCCGAGGGCGAACGAGGTGAGGCTCGACCCGACGTTGGAGACGAGCTGGCCGAACCAGACGACGAGAAAGGTCCTGAACGAGGTTCTCATTTGTGCCACCGGTCGATTATATGCCAGTCAATCATCAACCAAGACAGTACCATCGCGGCATGATGCCGCACGATCGTCGCCACCGGGCCGGGACGCACACCATCCATCTCGGGCTGCTGCTCAAAGCCGAGATCGAGAGCCGGGTGATGGAGGCGAGTGGGATCCTCCTCGCCGACCACGAGGCTCTGGCCAGCCTGGAGGAGGAGGGCGGGTCGCTGCGAATGAGCGACATCGCCGATCGCCTCATCCTGACCCGTGGGGGGGTCACCAAGCTGGTCGACCGGCTCGAGGGAGCCGGCTACGTGGCACGGAGCCCCTTCCCGTCGGATCGGAGGGTGGTGATGGTGGCGATGACACCCCGCGGGCGAGGGGTCTTGGGACGGTCACGCGCCGCCTTCGACGATTCCCTGCAGGACCTGTGGAGCCGGCATCTCTCGGAGCACGAGGCGGCTGTAATGCTCGAGGTGATCGACCGGATCAGGGCCGCGCTAAACCACACTCGAGCGGCCGGCGGCGCCTGACCCCGGGGAATCAGGCGCCGGCGAGGCGCTCGACCTTGAGCCGGGCGGCCTCGGTGAGCTGGGCCGAGAGATCCTGCAAGGCACGGGACAGCGCCAGCTCCTCCCCGACGACGGGGACCATCGGATCCTCCGGGCTGCGGCGGGCCTTGCCGGTGGATTCGAAGTGCTCCCCGGCGAGGTTGAGCACGGTGCGCACCACCGTGGTGGTCTCGTCCTCGGAGAGATGGATCGTCACCTCCATGTCACTCCTCCGCGTCGACATGGGAACAGTTTCAAGGCTGCGGCCCGCTCCGTCCAGTGGTTCTCGCGGAGCGACATGGCCAGGGCGGCCTCTTGCTCCTTTGAGAGGGTGAGACGTTGCCGGCTCGTCAGACGCCGCGGTTGGCCACGATGGCGGCGTCGTACGGCTCGATCATGATGCACTCGCCGGGGCATTCCTCGGCGGCTTCGACCACGGAGTCGACGATGTCGTCGGGGACCCGGGCGACGCCCCGTGCCCCGTCCGGGCCGTGGCCCTCACCCTCGGCGCCGTCGAAGATCGTGGTGGTGCCGAAGAAGGAGGACTCCTCCTTGACGACCCAGAGCCCGTCGTCGCGGCCGAGGAACACGTCCGGTGCGATCTCTTCGCAGATACCGTCACCGGTGCAGAGATCCTGGTCGATCCACACCATCAGCTTCGTCGCGTCCATGGGTTCTCCGTATCAGGTCGCGGT
>CAYUDA010000147.1:0-4684 GCA_964443425.1 uncultured Acidimicrobiaceae bacterium | reverse complement strand
TCGGCGTGCTGTGGCAGGTGAGCGGCGACCTCGATCTCGACAGCGCCATGAGCCTCGAGTTCCGCCGCGCCGGCGACACCGCGTGGCAGGCCGGCGCCCCGGCGGTGCGTGCCTACCCGACGATCCAAGTCGGCGACGACGCCCTCGGCCTCAACACGTGGGGCGCCAGCGCCATGTTCCTCGATCCCGGCACCGGCTACGAGCTGCGCCTCACCCTCACCGACCCGGACGGCGGCGGTGAGATCCGTGTCGTCACCGGCACCACCCGCACCGTGCCCGTCCCCGATCCCGGCGGCCGCCGGCTCCACGTCGAGCCCGGCACCGGGGGCGGCACCGGCTCGGACGCCGACCCGTTCCGGGGATTGCAGGCCGCGGCCGACGCCGCCCAACCCGGTGACACCTTCCACGTCGCCGCCGGCAGCTACCAGCCGTTCACCATCGCCACCAGCGGCACCGCCGGCCATCCCATCTCCTTCGTCGGCGCCGACGGCGGGGACTCCGTCATCGACGGCGCCGGCACCGACCGGGGCGTCGTCACCATCGGCGAATACGACCACGTCACCGCCCACGTCATCGTCGACGGGTTCACCATCCAGGACGGCCGCTGGGGCGTCGACGCCCAGAACACCCAGGACATCGTGGTGCAGCACAACACCATCCAGGACGTCGACTACGGCGTGCTCAACCGGCGGGAAGGCGGTGACGAGGCGAACCAGACGATCAGCGACAACGTCATCACCGGCCGCACCGCCTGGCCCGGGTCCGGCATCCCCGGCGAGCGCGGCATAGACCTGCGGGGCAGCGGCAACGTGGTGAGCCACAACCGGGTGCGCAACTTCGGCGACTGCGTCTCGGTGCAGCCGTTCACCGGACCGTCCTTCGGCAACGACGTCGTTGGCAACGACGCCGCCTACTGCGTCGACGACGGCATCGAGATCGACTCCAACCAGGCGAACGTGCGGGTGTGGCGCAACCGGGTGACCAACGCCCGGATGGGGGTCTCGGTCCAGCCGATCCGAGGCGGCCCGGCCTACATCTTCCGCAACGAGTTCGTCAACCTCGAGAGCGTCCCCATCAAGATGCACAACCACACCACCGGCTTCGTGGTGGTGCACAACACCGGGGTCAAGGTGGGTGACGGCCACGGCGACAACGGGGCGATGTGGCGCAACGCCACCTTCCGCAACAACCTGTTCCTCGGCACCCGCTACGCCTTCGAGTTCACCACCGTGGCAGACGAGGGGTTCCGGGACTTCGACTACGACGGGTGGGGGACGAGTCGCACCGAGGACCCGGGCGGGCCCTGGTTCAAGTGGGACGACGTGCGCTACGACCACATCGGCGACCTGCCGGCCGGGGTCGAGGATCACGGCATCGAGGTGAGCCTCGCCGACCTGGCCGGGGCCGCCTACCCGGTGGACTGGGACGTGGCGGTGGCGCCCGGCTCCGAGGACCTGCGCCTCGCCGCCGGTTCCGACGCCATCGGCGCCGGCACCCCGCTCGACAACCTCAACGATCCCTTCGTCACCGACGGGGCGCCAGACCTGGGCACCTACGAGGCGGGAGCGGCATTGCCCGACTACGGGCCGACCGACGGCGACGTCGGGTCGCGCTTCGTCGACGTTTCTCGCGGCTCGCTGTTCTTCGATGATGTGGAGTGGCTGGCCGGGGAGGGGATCACCCTGGGCTGCAACCCGCCCCTCAACGACCGGTTCTGCCCCGACGATGCCGTCACCCGCGGTCAGATGGCGGCCTTCCTGGTCCGCGCCCTCGACTACACGAATGATGGCGGCGGGGACCGCTTCGTCGACGACGACACCTCGGTGTTCCAAGCCGACATCGACAAGCTCGCCACCGCCGGGGTCACCTACGGCTGCAACCCGCCCACCAACACCATGTTCTGCCCCGACGACGCGGTGACCCGCGGCCAGATGGCAGCCTTCCTGGTCCGCGCCCTCGACTACACGGATGATGGCGGCGGGGACCGCTTCGTCGACGACGACACCTCGGTGTTCCAAGCCGACATCGACAAGCTCGCCACCGCCGGGGTCACCTACGGCTGCAACCCGCCCACCAACACCATGTTCTGCCCCACCCAGCCGGTGACCCGAGCCCAGATGGCCGCCTTCCTCCACCGCGCCCTCGGCTGAAAGGGCTCGGACCAAGCGCGAAAGAGGACAACGATTCCAACGTGCTTCACCATCCGGGCGCGGATACGATGATGCCAAGTTCTGGAGAGGAGGACGCCACGCACACCCAGGAACCCTCACCCGCCCCGAAGCCCAACGCCTTCACGCCGCTCCCGCCGCTCGTCTTCATCGTCGCCGGCCTGCTCGTGGTGTTCCTCGGGGGCTGGTGGCTCGGCCGGGTGACTGCGCCCGAAGACATCCGCGAGGTCAGAGGGGTCGTGACGTACGAATCGAGTCCGACCGTATGTATCGCACCGACCATGGACGCGGACATCGACGACATGGATTGCCAGTGGCCGGTCCCACGCCCCGACGAGCCACTGCCTGCGGTAGGAACCCGGGTGGTCGCCGGCCGGACGGAGATCCCGTCGTGGAATGACGTTGCAGGAACCGGAGCGTGGCTCTACATCTTCCCGGACCCCGACGAGTAGCCCCGGCGCCGCCCTACTGCTCGGTGAAGGCCAGCTTGATGGCGAAGGCGGCCAGCAGGGCCGCCATCGAGCGCTGCAGCCACTGGCGCAGGCCGGCCTTCTCCAGGAAGACGTCCCGCACCCCGGCGGCTGCGACGGCGTACACCGCGAACACGGCGAGGGTGAGGGCCATGAACACCGCGCCAAGCCAGAGCAGCGAGACGGTGGCGGCGTCGACGGAGAGGAACTGCGGGAGGAAGGCGAAGAAGAACAGGGTCAGCTTCGGGTTGAGCAGGTTGAGCAGGATGCCGCGCACGATCACCCGTGCCGCTCCCGCGGGACTCTCGCCGTGGTTGTCGAAGGCGGCCGTCTTGGCGCGTGCCATCGTCACCGCCAGGAACAGCAGGTAGGCGACCCCGGCGTACTTGAGCACCCGGAAGGCGAGCGCCCCGGCGTGCATGAACCCGGAGAGCCCGAACACGGCGGCGAGCAGGTGGGGGACGATCCCGAGGGTGCAGCCGACGGCGGCGATCAGCCCGCGGCGACGGCCACCCGACAGTGCCACCGACACCGTGTAGATGACCCCGGTGCCGGGAACCACCACCACGATCAGCGAGGTGATCAGGAACTCGATACCCATCCGCGTCCTTCCCCGGTTTCCGGGGAGGTTACCGCGCCACAGGCGGGCGCCGGCTACGGCGGCGCCGACGGTCAGCCGGCCGGGGCGAACGGATCAGATTCGTCACGCTGGTCCCGAGATTCCACGATCGCCTGCCGGATCGCCGCCAGAGGAGCGCCCCTGCTGTAGTACCGGCCGCGCCTCTCGCCGTGCGGTGTCAGGAGACCGAGTTCGGCGAGCCTGCCGAGGTCCCTCGTCGCCGTCTGCACCACGATCTCCTCCTGGTCCCTGATGGCGGCTCGGTAGGTAGCGTTCCTCACCCGCAGCCCGATGGCGGCATCGAAGAGCGCCGAAAGGGTGCGCCCGGGTAGCCCGTGCTGCTTCGCCAACCTCTCGAGCTCGTCCCAGAGCCGCTCGCTCTCATGGACACGTCGAAGCAGCGTCCCGGCTTGGCGGAGGTGGGCGGTCAGGGTGAATCGCACCCACGGCCGGGCGTCCCGTTCCGGCTGCCATGTGCCGCCACCGACGAGGGCGAGCACGTCGTAGTAGGCCTGCGTGTTGCGTCCCAGATACTCCTCGATGCTGACGAAGACCGGAGCGAGGATCCCCTCCCGGGCGAGCACGAGGCTCTGCAGGCATCTCGCCATGCGTCCGTTGCCGTCTCGGAAAGGGTGGATCATGACGAGGTTCAGATGCGCCATTCCCGCCCGAACCAGCGGCGCCGTTTCGGCGTCTCGATTCAGCTCCTCGACGAGCTCGTGCATGAGTGGCTGCACCTCGTCGAAGGGAGCGCCTTCGTAGACGATGTCTCCGGTCGCGTCGTTGCGAACGTAGACGCTGCCCGGGCGCCACAACCCTGGGCTCTTGTCGAGATCGTGACTCGTCATCATGAAGTGCAGGCTCTTCAGGAGCTGCTCGCCGTAGGCGAAGTCGGGTTCTGCCGCCAGCTGGAGCACGTAAGTCATCGCATCCCGATAGCCGCTCAGGGCCAATCTGGTTGCCTCATTCACGTCCAGCGGCTCCTCGCTGGCGGCGATGGCTGCGGCGTCGTCCAGCTCCGCCGTGTAGCCCTCGATCGTGTTGGATCCCTGGATCGCCCGGGCGAACGACAGCCGGCGGAGGGAGCCCAACCAGCGGCGCGGCTCGAAGAGCTGCCACCGCAGCATCCTCCTCAGGTCCTCGATGCGGCCCAGGACCTCTCGTTCCGGCTCGTCGAGCATTGGGGTCCGAAACAACATGGGTGTAACTCCAATACTATCACGCCATATGATTGATAATATCAATCAACGTGTAGGTTGACAACCTTCTATCGTCCATCTGCGGCCGGAGGACGGAGACACGACCCCGTCACCGCCCGCCCTCGTTGGTGGATTCCTCGCCGATCTCCTAGCGTGCCCCGATGCGCCACGTTCCCGACAAGCCGTCCCTCGACGGCCTCGAAGCCAAGTGGGGCGACCGCTGGGAAG